>CAKROP010000169.1 GCA_934373375.1 uncultured Anaerosacchariphilus sp. | reverse complement strand
AACGCCTTCGCGTTATCATAATCGATGGGGTTGAACAGGTAGTGATCCTTCTTCAGGGTGGTGCCGACTACGACCATATCGCAGTACTTCAGCATCTCCTTGATGTTGTCCGGATTTGCGCCGTTGTTGAAGTTGATGGGGATATCCGGATTCAGGGCCTTGCACTTGGCTATCATGGACTCGGAAGGCTTCTCGCCCTTCTTCGGGCCGTTCATGGAATAGCCAGCCACCGGCGTGTCCTTGTAGTAGGTGTTGAACATCTCCTCCGTGCTGCGGGTATCCAGGCTGCTGCCGTTGTGGGGCTCGAAGCTGCTGTATACGGCCACGTCCGCCGCGCCGATGGATTTGGCATAGCGCCAGATGTCGCCCGGGGTCTTGCGGATCTCTCCGTAGTTGCCCACCTGGGAGCCCAGGAAGAAGCCTCGACAGAAGGTCGCTCCCACAGCCTTTGCCACGGAGATAGCGGAATAGGGGTCGTTCATGATGCCGACGCCGAAGGGAATGGTCAGCTCCCGGGATACCTCGGTGACGATTCGGGTGTACGCTGCCAGCGCGCCCTCGCCGATATGCTCCACATAGGGATAATCCGCTTCATTGGCAAATACGGCTCCGTCGAAGCCCAGTTCCATCAGGATGTGGGCCTCCTCCTTCAGGTCCGCCACATGCTGCTCCATGGTATAGGAGGGATCCCAGAGCGGCGTACCAGGCAGAGCCCGCAGGTGCAGGCAGCCGATGATGGGCTTCTCGCATCCGAAACGCTGTTTGTGCTCTTCCATTAAATTTCTTCTCATGATGTCTCGTCCTTTCTGAAAAGCGGGTACCGTCTCCGCGGTACCCGTTGTCTGTGATTGATGATGTATTATGCCAGAATTCCCAACAGTCCGCACAGGATGCCGACTACAAAGAGAATCAGAATGATCTTGACCGGCTTCATTCCCTTATTGACCATCCGGTAGCAGCCTAAGAAGGCCAGCAGCGGAAGGAGCTTCGGAAGAATGGTGTCCAGTACGGTCTGCAGTTCTACGGTCGTCTGACCAAGCGCGATGACCAGCGGCGTGGAGACGCTGATACTGGAGGCTACCAGGCTTCCCAGAACCATAATACCCAGAACGCCCAGGGCATCTGTCACTGCGGAGAGCTTGCCACCCGCCAGAAGCTTTGTGACGGAAGCCTTACCGGATTTATAGCCGGTGAAGTATACGAAATGGCTGAAGCCCAGAGTGTATACAGACATCAGTACCACGAACAGGATGGGTCCGAGGATGTTGCCGTTCAGGGCCAGGTCGCAGGCGATACCCAGAAGTACCGTCTTTACCAGGCTCTGGGTCACAGTGTCGCCGATACCTGCCAGGGGTCCCATGAGCGCCGCCTTGATACTGTTGATACTGCTGTCGCTGATGGCCGCGCCGTTGGCCTTCTCCTCCTCCATGCTGGCTACGATACCGGCGATGGAAGCGCCCCAGTTATTCTCGGTGTTGTAGTAATTCAGATGACGTTCCAGGGCTTCTTTCCGCTTCTCTGCGTCGTCCGGATAGAGCCGTCTGATAATCGGGCACATGGCGTGGGCAAAGCCGAGACCCTGCATGATTTCAAAGTTGTAGCACTGCTGTCCGAAGGTAACCCAGAACAGCCAGGATTTTGTCAGATCATTTTTTTCCAGCTTTACTCCCATTTTATTCTGCCTCCTTCTTTGATGTATACATGAAGTGCATGATGGCGAAGCCTGCGCCAATCAGAGCTACCGGCATGGTTCCCAGTCCCAGATAAGCAGTCGCTACGAAGCCAAAGATAAAGAACGGGATCATGCTTCCCTTAAACAGCAGGTTCATCAGCATACCAAGTCCGAGAGCCGGCAGGATATGGCCGACACAGGAGAGACCTGTGGTAATCTGCGGCGGGATCACTGCCAGGATGCTGTCCAGGGCAGAGGAGCCGAAGTAAATGATGATAAAGCCCGGAATAAAGTAAATCAGGAAGCCCCAGAGAAGCGGAGCAATGGTGTTCATGTAAGCGATGCCCTTTAAGTTGCCTGCTTCCGCGTACTTTCTTGCCTTTGCTACCCAGATGGTGTTCAGGGTTTTCTCCACCGGGGAAATCAGGGAACCGAGTACGCCCAGCGTAGCCGCTACGGTGATTCCTACGGACGGATCCGCGCCGGCCAGCATACTTGCCGTTACGCCGATGTAACCGCCCAGGGTTACGTCGCTGGCAACCGTACCTCCGATAACGGTGACTCCGATATAGACCAGCATGATCGTTCCGCCCATTTCCAGACCATAGCTGATATTTCCCATGATGATACCGTTCAGAAGTCCTGCCACCAGCGGGGCTCCCATAGCCAGCGACCATTTGGACCACATCGGCGCACCGGTCTTACACATCCAGGCCAGAAAGGCCATCAGTATTGCTTGAAATAACAGTGACATAACACTCTACCTCCTATTTTATATTTTTTTCATAATGTCTACCTGAGCGTCCTGGGGAAGCTTCTGGATATAGACATTGATGTTCTTCTCATGGAGTGCCCGGACGATATCTTTCTCGGCGTCAGAGATATACACCTCTTTGGTGATGGCCTTGCGGCCCGGTGCGCTTCCGATATTGCCGATGTCCAGCTCCTCCAGCGGGTATCCGTAATTCACCAGCATGCCCGCATACTTCAGTTCCTTAAATAAAAGCATGACGTTATCATCGGAAGTATCCTCGCTAAGTTCCGCAGCCGCGTCCGCCGCGCTCCGCACCTCCACCTTGACGCCCTGGGGTGCGCTCATGGATAATACCTCCTGCATAAAGCTGTCTTGGACGATCTCGTCGTCCACCAGAATGATTTTCTTAATCCAGTATTTTTTCACCCATGCGGTCATGACCTGTCCGTGAATCAATCGTTCATCTACTCTTGCAAAGCTTGCTTTCTTCATCCTGCCTTTACCTCCTTTAACTGACTCTTCAAATCCACGATACCGCCGCCTCCGGCCTCTATCGCTGTCTTTTTCAATTCCTGAATGTCTGCTGTCTCTATGTCTCCTGCAACCGCCAGAAGCATCGGCAGGTTGCAGCCTGTTATAACTTCCATTTTATCCCAGTTATTCTGGATCATCTGCATACAGGAGAGAAATGGCGTCCCTCCCAGCAAATCCGTGATAATCAAAATGCCTGTAGCCTCATTTTCACGGACACATGCTTCGATCTCCTGGCGATACTGAACGATGTCCAGCTGCTCCGGCATATTCTTGAAAGCCAGCTGCGGCACCTCGCCATAAATCAGGCTCACAGCATGTACGAATGCCTCCGCCAGATTTCCATGTGTCAGGACCAACACCTTACACCGCATTTTGTTCCCTCCGTTTCTTCGTTGCTTTGATGAAATTTATTCTATCTTCGCGCTCCTTCATTGTCAAATTTGACGGAATTCTATCCGTATCTTCCTAGTGTGTCAGTGTATTTTGACACATTCGCACCTCCCTCTTTCTCCTTTCTGTTGACGTTTTTCCTTTTCTGTGTTAGTATTCTTCTTGTTTCAACACACTTTTTGTATTTTCGAAGTTTTTCCGACACGCTATCAAGGAATTTGACACACTTTTTAAGGAGAAATTTATGATTTCCAGAAAAGACAAGATTTACGACTATGTAAAATTACACACAAAGGAAATGATTGACACACACTCCCTGGAAAACAGCGGTTCCGACGCCCTGACCATCGCTCTGAACCTGAAGCTGGACCGCACCAATGTGTCCCGGGAGCTGAATACCCTCTGGAAGGAGGGACGGCTCATCAAGCTCCAGGGGCGTCCCACCCTCTATCTGGACTGCGAAGCCCTGAAGACCGAGTATCCCCATCACTATATTCCTCTGACTGTGTCCGCCGGTTCCTCCCTTCTGGATTTTATTCAGAAGCCCCAAAAAACTCAGAAGCGGGAGCTTCCCTTCCATAAGACTGCCCTGGACGCCGTCATCGGCAGCGCCGGAAGTCTGAAGAACGAGACCGCCCAGGTGCTGGCCGCTATCTCCTATCCGCCGAACGGTCTCCCGGTCCTCCTCATCGGCAGCGCCGGTGTGGGCAAGCGGAAATTCGCGGAATCCCTATTTCTCTACTCCCAGGAGACCGGCGTTTTCGACGAGAACGCCCGGTTCATCATCATCAACTGCCAGGATTACGCCCACTCGGAGGAGCGGCTGATGCTGCAGCTTCTGGGCCATACCAAGACCAGCGCGCCGGGGGGCCGGTCCGCAAAGGGGCTGCTGGACGCAGCTAACAAGGGAATTGTCTATTTTGACGGTTTACATAAATTACCGTCCAAATCCATCGATCTGATTATCGACCTTCTGAAAAATAACGCCTACACCCGGGTGGGGGAAAACCGCCCCCGGCCTCTGGAGGCCGTCATCATGGCTTCGGTCCGCGATAACCTGGACGCGGATTTCATGGACACCCTGCGCGCCAATTTTCCCATCGCTGTGTCCCTGCCTGATTTCTACCAGCGCAGCTCCCAGGAGAAAATAGAGATGATTCTCGACCTGGTCACCCGGGAGGCCTACTCCATCCACAAAAATATCCGGCTGGATAAATCGGTGCTGACTGCCTTCGCGCTGCCCCATTATCCCAGAAATGAATCCCAGCTCCGCAGCGAGATCCAGTCCGCCTGCTCCAAGGCCTTTGTGGAACCGAAAAATCAGGAAGCCTGCTTCCTCACCATTACCTTTGACCATCTCTCCGACTTCGTGCTGTCCGCCGCCAATACCTGTCAGGATGACAATCACGCCTTCATCCGAACCCTGGCCCTGTATAAAAATAACTCGATTATCTGCGAATCCAACGGCCACTGCGACGCCCTGGATTTCTATAAGGAACTGCCGATGCTCTCGGACGATCCAAAAGTGGACGCTCCCGCCGGATCCGATTTCCCCGCAGCAGACGCCCGGCCCTCTATTCTGATCGTGTGTCACGGACACGCCACGGCCTCGGATATGCAGGCCTATACAGCTGCCCAGGCCGCCCAGGCCCATGTACTGACCGCCGCCATCGATTACACCGGTGAAGCTTCTTTAAACGGCCTGCTGCTGCAAATCTGCGACGCGGCCCAACGTCTGAACCAGGGCGCCGGCGTACTGATCCTGGCGGATATGGAGCCCATCACCGGACTGGAGACCTCGGTGCAGCGCCGTCTGGAAATTCCCTGCCGGATTCTGCCCTCAGTGACCCTTGCCTTTCTGATGGACTGCATTGATAAGTGCGCTTCCGGCCTGAGCCTTGACCAGTTTGCTTCCCCCGGCGCCGCGCCCCTGCCTCCCCGGAAGGAACTGTCCCAGGAGGAATTCATCAACCATCTGGTCAATGACATTCTCTCCCGGACGCTGCTTTATGTAAACCCAAAGAAGGCCACCGACGTGCTGCTC
>CAKROP010000168.1 GCA_934373375.1 uncultured Anaerosacchariphilus sp. | reverse complement strand
TCATCGTAAAATACGGCGATAAGATCGACGCAGTCTTCTGTCATTGGGACAACGGTGCTACCGGTGTTATCAACGCGCTTGAGAACGCGAATATGGACGGTGTATATATCGTAGCAGTAGACGGATGCTCCGCAGGTTACGATCATGTTAAGGACGGCACCCAGGCTGTATGCATCGGCCAGTCCTTCACCAACATGGTAGCTCAGTCTCTGGACTGCGCACAGAAGGCAGTTGCAGGCGAGAGCTTCGAAGAAATCAACTGGATCCCGCTTGACACCGTTACAGCAGAAAACGTAGACAGCTTACCCTATCCGGAGTGGTAAAAAAGAAAGAGTAACACAGAAGTGATTAGCTTGCTCTGGTATCTGCCAGAGCAAGCTTTTCTTAAAAATGGAGACAGTTAAAGGAGATTTTTCTAAAAGGAGATATATCAGTGGAACAGAAAAAAGATTTGATATTGAAGGTCAGCGGCGTAACGAAGCGGTTTCCGGGCGTTCTGGCGCTGAATAAAGTATCTTTGGAAATTCCCAAGGGCGTGGTATATGGAATTGTTGGAGAAAATGGAGCAGGAAAATCTACATTGATGAAGATTCTGTCCGGCGTTTATGAAAAGGACGAGGGTACGATCGAGTTTGATGGGGAGATCATCGAGCATACCACACCGATTCAGGCGCTGCGCAGGGGCTTAAGCATCATTTATCAGGAGTTCAATCTGGTCAATACGATGACCGTGGGCGAAAATATTTTTCTCGGAAGATTCGCGGAAAATCACGGGATGAAGGGCACCCATCAGAAGGCCCGCGAGCTTTTGGACAGCATCGGCAGCAAGATTGATACCTATACGCTGGTGGGGGATTTAAGCGCCTCCGAGATGCAGATGGTAGAGATTACCAAGGCTCTTTCCTTTGATTCGAAGCTGATCATCATGGACGAACCCAGCAGCAGTCTGACCACAGAGGAGCTGAAGAAGCTGGGCGAGATCATTTTCCAGTTGAGAAATAAGGGCATTTCGATCATTTATATCAGCCACAAGCTGGATGAGATTTTTGAATACTGCAATATCGTCACCATTATGCGTGACGGCAACGTCATTGACACCAAACCCATCGAGGAACTGACCAGAAGTGAGATGATTGCCAAGATGGTGGGCCGTACCATCGAGAATGAGTACCCGCCCCGGGCGCATTTCGTGGGAGAACCGCTTCTGGAGGTAAAAAACCTCAACACAAGCAAGCTGCACGACATCAACTTTACCTTGCACAAAGGTGAGATCCTGGGACTGGTAGGTCTGGTGGGAGCCGGAAGAACCGAGATCATCCGGGCTATCTACGGAGCGGATAAGGTCAAGAGCAAGGAACTCATCATGGAAGGAAAGCCGGTGACCGTATCGAGCCCCAGGGACGCGAAAGCGCTGGGTATGGGTCTGGTTCCAGAGGATCGGAAGCAGGAGGGCCTGATTTTACGCTTCTCCGTAGGTGAAAATATCACCATGGCGGCTCTGAGTGAGATTGCGAAAAAGGGCGTGCTGAACCGTAAGAAAGAGAAAGAGATCGAGAAGCGTCAGATTGAAAACCTTCTGATCAAGACACCGAGCGCGGCTACAAAAGTACTGAACCTGTCCGGTGGAAACCAGCAGAAATGCGTCGTGGGAAGATGGCTGGAACTGAATCCCAAGGTGCTGATTCTGGACGAGCCGACCAGAGGCATCGACGTAGGAGCAAAGTATGAGATCTATGTGCTGATGAACAAGATCGTGGAGCAGGGAGGGGCCATCATTATGATTTCCTCTGAGCTTCCGGAGGTTCTGAGTATGAGCAACCGCGTACTGACCGTCTGCGACGGCCGGATTACCGGAGAATTCTCTCCGGAGGAAGTAGATCCGAGCGTGATCATGGACCGGGCAATCGGATAAGGGAAGAGGTAATAGAATGGGAAAATCAATCGACGTAAAAAAATTCTTGTTACACAATCTGGTGTTGCTGGGCATCGTGGTACTGTGCGTGGTAACAGCGATTGTGGAGCCTTTATTTCTGACACAGAATAACTTTACCAATATTTTGCGACAGTTCGGTCCCTTAAGCTTCGTGGCGCTGGGTATGACCTACGTGATCATCGGCGGCTTTCTGGACCTGTCTGTGGTAGGTATCATTTCGCTGGTGGGCGTGGTGACGCTGTCCCTGATTGATCCGCTGGGTCAGGTGGGCGCGCTGATCTGCGGTCTGCTTCTGGGAACCTTTTTGGGCTTCCTGAACGGTGTGATTCTGGTGGGCTTTGGCGCCCGGATTCAGGCGGAGGTTCTGTTCATCACCTATGGAATGAGCTCAATCTTCGGGGCCATTGCGCTGATTTATACCAATTCCGAGACGGAGCATATGTCCCGTCTGTCCAATCCCTACACCATTTTCACCTGGATTGGAAAAGGAAAGGTGGGCCCCTTAGCGGTATCCATGATTCTCTTTGTCATTGCTCTGGTGGCGGTGGAGTGGTTCTACCGTAAGACCCTTTGGGGCAGACAGATCGCGCTGATGGGCGGCAATAAGACTGCGGCGACGCTCTGCGGCTACAATATGAAGCGCACGATGATTCTGGTATACACCATCTGCGGCCTGTTCGCCGGTATGGGTTCGATCGTTCTGATTTCGCGTGTTACGACTGCGTCTCCGGTGGCCGGAGCAGGCTATGAGACGGACGCCATCATGTCCGTAGTCGTAGGCGGTACGGCGCTGGCCGGAGGAACCGGAAGCGGCGTCAGGACTGTGCTCGGAGTACTGTTAATTATCTTGTTATCCAACTGTATGAATATGCTGGGCGTGTCTACTTATCTGCAGACCATCATGAAGGGTCTCGTTCTTGTCATCGCTATCTGGCTGGATAATCGAAAAGAACAACAGATTCATTAAGGAGGGCAGAAGATGGATACCAAACGTGTTTTCATAAAGACAAAACAGGTTTTACTGAAGCAGAAAGCAGTTCTGGCGATTCTGGCCATGCTGATTATGATGCTGTTTTTTAACACACAGTTTTACAGTGTATACAATTGGATGAACGTATTTCGTTCTGCGACGGTACAGGGAATCATCGCCATGGGCGTGACCATGACCGTGCTCTGCGCGGCCTGCGATCTGTCGGTAGGCGGAATCATGTGTCTGTCCGGCGTTATCACGGTTCTGATGATCAATTCCGGTATGCCGATCGTGGTGGCCTGCCTCTGCGCATTGCTGGCGGGAGCGGCTGTGGGCCTGGTCAATGGGTTCCTGGTAGTACATCAGAGAACCGAGCCATTCATCATTACCCTGGGTATGGGAACTTTGCTGAAGGGTATCTGCCAGCAGTTGACAGACGCGCATCCCATTGCCTGCACCAATATGGAATTCATGAAGATTTCCAACACCAAGATTTTCGGGCAGATTCCGATTCTGGTGCTTTATATGGCGGTCATTCTGGTGATTTTCTTTTGTGTACTGCGGTTCACCACCTACGGAAGAAATTGCTATGCCATCGGCGGCAACTATGACGTGGCGAAATATTCCGGTATCAATACGGTGATGATCAAGTGGTCCACCTTTGTGATCTCCGGCGTGATGGCGGCTCTGGCGGGCATTCTGCTGTCCTCCAGAATGAACTCCGCGTCCTCCGTATACGGCGACAATACCGGTATGCTGGTCAATTGTGGCGTCGTAATCGGCGGCACCTCCTTCGCAGGCGGTATCGGCGGCGTAGTGCAGAGCTTTATAGGAGTGTTCGTTCTGCAGTTGATGTCCAACTGTATGGACTGTCTGGGAATCGGAGCCTATGTGCAGCAGCTTCTGCAGGGTATCATCATTGTACTGATTCTGGGATTTGACTGCTTCGGCCGTCTGAGAAAGCGGGAGCATGTATAAGTAAAGGAGAGACAGAATATGAGCGTGACAGTGAAACCATTCGACAAACTTCGGGACGGGCGGACCGCGAATCTGTATACCATTGAGAATCAGAAGGGCATGCAGGTCGTATTGACGGACTTCGGAGCCATTCTGGTGAAGCTTCTGGTGCCGGATCGGGAAGGAAAGCTGAGAGATGTGGTGCTGGGTTATGACGAGCTGGAAAAGTACGAGGATAATTTCGATATGCTCGGAACGACAGTGGGTCGCAATGTGAACCGGATTGAGAAGGGCCGTTTTACCATCGACGGCGTGGAGTATCAGTTGGAAATCAATGAGAATGATAACAACATTCATAGCAGCATGGCCCACGGCTTCCACAAGGTTCTCTGGGAGGCGGAGAGTTTCACGGATGACAGCGTATCCTTCACCTACCACAGTCCCGACATGGAAAATGGATTTCCGGGCAATCTGGATATCTCGCTGACCTATACGCTGACGGATACAGGCGCTCTGATTCTGTCCTATTATGGAACCACAGATAAAAAGACACTGGTTAATCTTACCAATCACTCGTATTTTAACCTGTCCGGCTATGAGACGGGCAATATTCTGGACACCATTGTGTGGATCAATGCGGATCAGTTTACACCGGTGCGGAAGGGAACCATTCCCACCGGGGAAATCCGAGATGTGGCTGGTACGCCCATGGATTTCCGGAAGCCCAGGGCCATCGGACAGGAGATTCACGCCGACGATGAGCAGCTGAAGCTGGTCTACGGCTACGACCACAATTTCGTCCTGAAAGGTTTCGGAAAGGGACTTCGCAAAGCGGCCACAGCCGAGAGTCCTAAGTCAGGCATCCGGATGACCGTGTATACAGATCTGCCGGGCCTGCAGTTTTACGCGGGCAATACCACCCGGGACATTATCGGAAAGGGCGGCGTGCTGATTACGAAAAACAGCGGCTTCTGCATGGAAAGCCACTATTACGCCAACAGCATCAACACTCCGAATTTCCCGCAGCCTATTCTGGATAAAGGCGGGCTGTATAAGACGACAACGATTTATCAGTTTACATAATCTGGATGCGGTGAAAAAGGAGGAGTCTGTGGTATGAGGAAGAAAGTGAAAATTGTAACAATCGGTGGTGGCAGCAGTTACACGCCGGAGCTGATTGAGGGATTCATCAGGCGCTATGAGGAGCTTCCCATCGGGGAAATGTGGCTGGTGGATGTGGAGCGCGGAAAAGAAAAGCTGCGCATCGTATCGGAACTGGCGCAGAGAATGTGGGACGTTTCGCCTTATCAGGTAAAGGTACATACGACGCTGGACCGCCGGGAAGCGCTGCCGGGCGCGGATTTTGTGACCACACAGTTCCGCGTGGGTCTTCTGGAGGCCCGGATCAAGGATGAGCGTATCCCGGATCTCCATGGTATGCTGGGACAGGAGACCAACGGCGCAGGCGGTATCTTCAAGGCCTTCCGGACTATTCCGGTTATCGGACAGATTATCGACGATATGCGGGAGCTGTGTCCGGA
>CAKROP010000167.1 GCA_934373375.1 uncultured Anaerosacchariphilus sp. | reverse complement strand
GCAGCCTGCCATAACGGAAATGAATACGCACAGGCTCAGGAACAATGCTGTTTTTCTCATGGTGTTCCTCCCTCTTTTTTCAATACTTCCATTATAAGAGACAGGCCTTTTTGCACCAAGCCCCGGAGGGGGTTCTCAGTCATCCCTCTTTTTCCTGCGGTTCCATTCCTTTCCGGAAAAGATACCTCTCTGTCACTTTTCTCAGGCACCAGCAGATATCCGCCGCCTCCACCTCTTCCGCCGTCTCTACAGGATAGACCTTCACGACCTGTCCGTTCAGATAATAACGGACGCTGCCCACTACAGTGCCGGGCGCAAGAGGAGCGGACAGCTCCGACGGCAGAACTGTCTTCACCTGCAATGTGTCCGCGTCAGACAAAAGCAGTGCGGCACCCGGGTCACATTTCGACAGGCGCACCGCTGTATACACGTTTTCCGTCAGATCCCCATTTTCCGGAACCGCGTTTTTTACCGGAATTTCCGGAAAATCCGGTTCCTGCCAGACTTTCCGGTACGTATAGTTCTCCAGGCCATAACTCATAAGCTTCCGGGTATCGCTCCATTTGTAGCTGCGGTTGTTGGGCCAGCCGCAGGCCAGAAGCGCCACGATAAAGGTCCGTTCCCCCTGCCGCAGAGCCCCCACATAACACTACCCAGCATTCCCCGTAAAGCCGGTCTTGCCGGTCAGAGCGCCTTCCATCATATGCAGAAACGCATTTTTATTGCCGACTGTGAAGGTTCTTACGCCCTCCACATCGCTGAAGCTATACGCCCCCGTCCGGGTAATCTTCAAAAACTCCTCCCGTTTCGGAGACTGCATAATACAGTACCGCAGAATCCTGGCCAAATCGAGAGCCGTCGTAGAATGCACGCCCCCGCTATCCTCCGCATCCAGCCCGTTCGGCGTAATAAAATATGTATCGTAACACCCTATATCCCGCGCCTTCGCATTCATCAGCACTGCAAAAGCCGGAACCGTACCCGCCACATGCTCCGCAATCGCCACCGCACTGTCATTATGAGACTCCAGCATCATAGAATACAGAAGATCTCCAAGGCGATAATGTTCGCCGGCTCGCAGATGAAGCTGCACATCCGGCATAGAAGCCGCGTAATCTGAAACGGTGACTACGTCATCCGGATTCGCATTCTCCAGCGCCAGAATCAACGTCATAATCTTCGTCGTGCTGGCCATAGGCCGCTGATGCTCCGCATCCTTCGCATACAAGACGCGGCCCGCATCCGCGTCAATCAAAACCGCCGATTGCGCATAAAGACTAAAGTCGTCAGACGCGCCGCCAGGCGCAGCGTACATCCTCATCGACGTTCCGACTATATTCATCGTAATAAAAATCAGGAGCAGATATGTACGGATCTTTTTCATAACAAAAGGACATCCCACGGTACATTTTCGTATTATACTATTCAAGCCCGCAAGACATTATTCAGGCAATCGAAAGGGGGCAGCACAAATTTTCCTAAAGAGAGACTAAGTCACCTCGAACGCGGAAAATTTGTGCTGCCCCTTTTCGGAGCCCGTATTTTAAACTTCCAAAGCCTTATAACTACTGGACAGGAACATAATATACAGAATGCTGGCCACCAACGACAACAGCGTAGTCACAAACCCGCCGACAGCCGCCACAGCCGTCCCCAGCAAAGGAATCACCGCCAGAATCGTCAGGATAATATCCGCCACATAGCATCCCAGGTTGATCTTCCATACAGACCGTCCCTTATCTGCCACATCCGGATGATTCAGTCCGTCCATGACCTCGGCCACAGACAGGCATACCGCCCGGACAATCAGAAGTGCCAGAATATCAGATACAACAGAAAAAACAGTAGCAAAAACTCCTGTGCCAGCCAGATTACCGATTACACCTACGACCATCTGCACAATGGTAAGTGTAAAGGCTGTTTTGCAGCCTTCGATGTCTTTTCCTGCGCTGTTCAGTCCGATCAGGGACATAATTGTAAATACAAATACTCCGATCAGTCCGATTACTCCGATGAACGGAATCATCATAAGTACCACGCAGATAATAGAACCCACCTGAGCAGTGAACATTTTTTTGAGACCGGACGCTGCATTCTCGTAACCATACATGAATAACTCCCCCTTTTTGTCATTTGATTTGAGTATATCACTTTTTTCGATTCTTTTCTACAAGGTTTTGTAATAAGACAGACGAAAGCGCTGCGAAAAAAACTTTTCACCGCGCTTTCTGACTTTGGTAATTGTGTTATTTCTTGTGTTTGACCGGAGCACCGCATCCGCAGCCTCCGCCGCAGCCTGCGCACATGCTGCAGGTACTTCCGCAGGTCTTCTTGTTGTGAATCAGGGTTCTGATACAGAATACTGCGATGATGGCCACGATTGCTACTACGATGATGTCTGCTAACATCTTCATGCACCTTCTTTCAATGTTCCGATACGATACATATTTCTGCGATCGATGACACCGGCTTCTTCCAGTGTCTTGATCATACGATATACAGTGGCGATGCCAACTGTCTGGTCTTTTTCTCTTACCTGATAATAGATTTCCTTACAGCAGGAACAGTCATTCTCCAGAATGGTGCTGATAATCAGCTTCCTCTGTTTGGTGATACGAAATCCGCGCTCCCGCAGGCGTCCAAGAATCATCTCCTGACTCATATTCTTCCATTCCTCTCCTGACATTTTATCTCCTATCCTATGTGGTTTCAAGAAATTTTTGAATAAGGTTTATTGAGAATAACTCTCAATTTCTTTT
This sequence comes from uncultured Anaerosacchariphilus sp., assembly GCA_934373375.1. Taxonomy (GTDB): domain Bacteria; phylum Bacillota; class Clostridia; order Lachnospirales; family Lachnospiraceae; genus Laedolimicola. The sequence goes on along the minus strand of CAKROP010000167.1, from coordinate 2,659 downwards.
TCCAGTTCCTATTAAAGCACACTCAGATCAGTTTGTCAATACTAATTGTTTGTTTTAACTAACTCTTTTAAATAACAGAAGGGCCCTTTCGGGCCCTCCTTTTGTTTCCTTATCTATACCAGCTTTTTCGCAAGCTCTGCAAGGTTCGCCTGGTCGTCGTCGCCCGGCTCGTTGTTGGCGATTACGGTACCGACTACTTCTGCTCCGGCTTCTTTCATGCGCTCTTCCCATTTGCGCATCCACTCGCCGTCGCCCCAGTCATAGGAACCGAACAGCGCCACTTTTTTGCCTGCCGCGAATTTCTCCACTTCCTCTACAAACGGCTCCATCTCGCCCTCGTCCAGTTCCTCATCGCCCATCGCAGACGCGCCCAGCGCAAAGACGGCCTCACCTTCCAGGTCTGTCGGAGATACGGTGGATACTTCGCTTACTTCCGCACTTCCCCCGGCGTTCTTGATTTCTTCAGCCAGCATTTCTGCCATTTTCTCTGTGTTTCCTGTGCTGCTCCAATATACTACTTTCATGATGCTCCTCCTGATTTTCTTTCCTCTTTTTTTATATTTTTTATAAAAAGCTGTTGCAGCCTTCTATGCGTCTTGTACGCGTTCCCGCGCTTTATGCGGCCGCCTGCGCCGCGCAGCATTCCCGGAAGCTTACGCCTGCCTCCAGCATGGTGGTGAGCGCCGTCTTCAGTTCGTCGTAAAGCCGGAACAGGGCTCTCGCCTGCTCCACATCCCCGTAGACCTTCCAGTAGCCGCTTTCCAGAGCGTCCTTGCCCTGATGCTCGATGAAGCCCTCGATATCAACCAGCGGATATTCCAGGAACAGACCGATCTCATGGGGAAATGGATTTCCATGCTTCTGATAGCTTTCGTAGCGTTCCGCCAGCAGACTCAGCTGCTCTTCCATTGTCCGGCCAGCATAGCCGTGTTCCTTCAGGAAGCTCTGATGCCCTTCCCTTTGCAGATACCGTTCCAGACGCTCTCTGTCGTAAAAGAGGATGTGGCAGTATTTTCTGCAGCCACAAAGCTGTATCCAGGAAATGTTGCTGCCCGCAAGCACCTCCGGCAGCGCATCCATCAGCTCCCGTCTCGCCGCTACCAGATTGGCCGTCTTACGATGGCAGAACACCGGCGCGCAATGGTTGGCCAGAAGCTTCTCCAGTTCCTTTCCTGCCCCGGCCATTAGCAGTAGCTCCCGAGAATCTCTTCCAGCGCCGCCTGGCTGCTGGTATGACAGCGAACGACTTCGATGTTGTTCTTCTTGGCTTCTTCCAGGGCACATTTGACCATCTTGTGGGATACGGTGTTCGTAAACAGTACGAACAGATCCGGTCTGCCCACCTGCTTTTTCAGGTCGCCTGTCATCTGGGTGAATACCTTTGCCTTACATTTATGCGCCTTGCAGATGTCATGGTACTGGCGCACCATCCGGTCGTGTCCCCCGATTATCACTATACTCATACGCATGCCCTCTCTTTCCTGCTGTAAATGTCCTGACGCGCATCGGTTAGTTCAAGCTAACCGCTCGTCTTTTAAAAAGAATCCATTTTTCAGGATTCCCATATGTTGGTTTTGTTATGTACTCAAAATGGCTTCTGTCTGTCCGTTTTGAATGGTTTTTGTTGGTTAGTTTTTCCTAACTCATGTATTTATCCTATCATACTTATAGGGATAGCGCAAGAGGATTTGTCGATACTAATTCTCAATAAGGTATCATTTACATACTTTTATTGAAAAATCATACCAACAACGAGCAGAATAGAATTCTAAAAAAGGAGCGCATCCCCGCAGGAAATGCGCTCTGTCTCTGTTCTCTCTGTTTTTAGATGGCCGGTGCGTGCTCCAGCAGATATTTCTCTGCTTCCGCGTTCCACAGACCGTTAGTCTTCGCTACGATCTTCGCCAGCTCCGCGAACATCGGGTCTTCCTTGCCCTTCTCTTCAAAGTCTGCGATAGCAGTCAGGGGCAGGGAAATATGGGTGTAAATCAGTTTCTTTCCACCCGGTACCTTCGGCAGGTTCAGAGTAGTCTCTCTTGCCACGTTCAGGCCGCCGATGTGAGTTACCAGAATCGCCGGATCCAGCTTGCCCTGGCCAATCATGGACAGACACTCCTTCATATCGTCTGTATTGCCGCCGGAGGTTCCTACTACATGGGTTCCTGCATAATGGACGTTGTAGAAGTTGAACGGCGCGGAGAATGCCGGATTGGAAGGGCCTGCGAAAAAGTTCAGGCATCCGTCCTGTGCCAGGATGCTGTCAGCCAGCTCTACTACCGGAGCTACCGGAGCGAATACCAGCACATCGTTGAAGCCTTCGCCGTCTGTGAAGTCCATCATGAACTTATGTGCGTCCTCTACCTTACCGGTGTTGGCATATACCAGCTTGATCCCCTTCTTGGCAGCCTCTTCCGGCGGAAGCACCTGAGCCGCACGGGCCAGTCTCGCGTCGTCGATGTCGGTAACTACTAAGAGAGACGGACATCTGTCACAATGTGTAATGTAGTCGATAGCAGCCAGTCCCATGGGACCTACACCTGCCAGAATTGCCATTTTGCCGCCCTCTACGATACCCATGTCATGCTCGTATTTTCCTCTGGTGGCATGGTACATGGCATGGAAGGTTCCTGCTACACAGGACAGGGGCTCGGTCAGGGAG
>CAKROP010000166.1 GCA_934373375.1 uncultured Anaerosacchariphilus sp. | reverse complement strand
TTCCATAAGAGCCTCCTTTACACACTCGGGCTTTTGCAGGGTAGTCGCCCCGTTATCCAGATAAATCATGGCTTAACGATTTTCGCCGCGCCCGCCATAGTCTCGGCGATGACGTACATATTGGTGACCTCGCCCACCTGAAGCTTATCCGTCAGGCCGTAATGGGTCAGGCAGGTCCCGCAGGTGAGAATCTGTACACCCTGGGCCTCCAGGGATTTCAGGTCTTCCAGGGACGCGGAATCCTCACAGGTCAAATGGGCGCCTCCATTGTAAAAGAGCAGGGTCTTCGGCAGGGTATCCAGCTGTGTCAGCGCATAGATGTATCCCTTCATCAGGAGCCGTCCAAGCTCCGGATCGCCCTCGCCCATGGTGGCGGAAGAAATTACCACAACTGTGTTATCCCGGGCGTCCGGAACACAGATTTCCGGCACCTCCGCTGCGGCCTGCGTTGTCTGTTCTGCCGCCGCCCCCTCTCCAATCTCCATTACCACCTGGTACTGCTTTTCCGAAAGCTTTTTGGAGCTAACCTTGTAGCCCTTCTGATTGGCCATCTTGGTCAGGTTCTGGACTGCAATCTCATTGTCTACCAGCGTCTCCACCACGCCGCTTCCGCCCAGCTCTTTAATGGCGTTTTTGGTCTTTACTACGGGAATCGGGCAGGCGTCGCCCAGTGCGTTTACTTGGATCATGTTTCATCCCCTCCTGTTTCTTTTTTATTTTTATAAAAATTTCTTTCTATAAAAAATGACTTCCTTCTTTATAAATAATTACCTATGAGTCTCCTTCGACTATCAGAATCTCCGGCTCCGTGCGTTCCACGATCTCGCCCACGATTTCCGCCGGAAGCCCCGCCGCGCGAAGCTCCTTTTTCAGGCTCTCCGCCTCGTCCGCGCCCACCGCGAACAGCAGTCCGCCCGAGGTCTGCGGGTCAAAGAGCAGCTCCTCCATGGCAAATGGGATGTTTTTGAATTTTACATATTTTTCCACATGGTTTCGGTTTTTCTGCCCGGCCGCCGTCAGCAGAAATTCATCCGCATACGCAAGGGCCTCCTCAATCCGCGGCACCTTCTCCGCTTCAATCCGACAGGACAGCTTCCCGTCCATCATCTCATGGAGATGTCCCAGAAAGCCAAAGCCTGTCACGTCGGTGCAGGCGTGAATCTCGTAGTTTCTTCCTATCATAGAGGCTGTCTTATTCAGCGTAGTCATGGACGCAATCGCCTCCGCCATCGCCTCTTCGGAAGCCTCGCCCACTCGGTTGGCCGTGCAGACGATACCGACGCCCAGCTTTTTCGTGAAAACTAGCTTATCGCCGGGCCTGCCGCCATTGTTGGACCAGATGCGATCCGGGTGTACCAGGCCCATGACTGACAGGCCGTATTTTACATCTGTATCGTTGATGGAATGACCGCCCGCCAAAATGCCTCCGGCCTCCAGCACCTTTTCGGAGCCGCCCCGCATGATTTCACCCAGGATATTCAGATCCGCAGACTCGGGGAAGCAGACGATATTCAGCGCGGTTTTCACGTCGCCGCCCATGGCGTAGATGTCGCTTAAGGCGTTGGCCGCAGCGATTTTTCCGAAAGTATATGGGTCGTCCACCATCGGCGGAAAGAAGTCCAGGGTCTGGACCACCGCCGTGTCATCGCTGATGCGGTAAACCGCCGCGTCGTCCTTACTGTCGTAGCCCACCAGAAGATCCGGATTCTCCGGCCCTCTGGGTAGCTTTTCCAGGACATGGCTTAAAACGCCGGCTCCCAGTTTTGCTGTACAGCCGCCGCCTTTGCAGAATACGATTTTTTCACTCATAGTTTTTCTTCTAATCCAATCTTTATTCCATCTCACTCTGATCGCGGAATTTCACGGTTCCGGTCGCTGCGTCCATGCTCTCTACGATGGCCAGGGACTCCAGCTGATAGCCCAGGTTCCGGATCATCCGTCCGCCGGACTGGAAGCCCTTCTCTACGGCGATTCCGATACCCTCCACGGTGCCGCCTGCCTGTGCCACGATGGAAATCAGGCCCTGCAGCGCGCAGCCATTTGCCAGGAAATCGTCGATAATCAGCACGTGATCCTCCGGCCCTAAGAAACGCTTGGATACGATGACCTGATTTTTGTTCTTGTGCGTGAAGGATTCTACCTCTGCCACGTACACGTCCCCGTCGATGTTGATGCTCTGGCTCTTCTTGGCAAATACCACCGGTACGTCAAAGTAGCTGGCTACCACGCAGGCGATACCGATACCGGAGGCCTCGATGGTCATGATTTTATTGATATTCTTGTCCGCGAAGCGCTTTTTGAACTCCTCGCCCATCTGCTTAAACAGGTTGATGTCCATCTGATGATTCAGAAAGCTGTCCACCTTCAGGACGTTACCTTCCTTTACGATGCCGTCTTTTAATATTCTTTCTTCCAGGAAATTCATGGTTTTTCTCCTTTTTGTCATTTCTTTCTACTAATGTTATCTTTAAAAATAGCATAGATATCGACATTTTTCAAGGAAGTTTGCGCTATAGGGCAAAATAAATGGCAAGACTCTGGGAACCGAGGCGGAGATAGTAATTGACTTCTCCCTTGTCGCCCTCGCGGTAAACAACCTGCGCCGTCCGGGAACCGTCCGGATTCATATCGCTGATACCCCATTCTTCGCTTACCAGCCTTCTGGCCTCTTCTTCGGTATAGCCCTTCTTTTCATAAAGGTGTACCTGATTGTCGTAGGCAGTCCTATCTCCATCGGAAAGTATAGTGTCTGCCAGCTCCCAGCTCTGCGTGACACGCTCTGTTGTCAGGCCCAGATAGGAGCCGAATTTCTGAGCCCGCTCTGCCACGTCCGAATCAGTCGTCGCCACGTCTGAATCGGTCGCCGCCACGTCCGAATCGATCGCCGCCGCGCCGGAACGGATTCCATTCCCATAACCCTCGTTCCACTCCTGAATGCCCAGCTCCAGAAGCTTACCGGTCTCGTCATCCAGGGCTGCTTTCAGGATCCATCTGTCCTCCTCCGTGTCGATTTGGAAATTCAGCATCCAGATAATCATGGATTTTTCCCCGCTGGGATCGATATAGAAAATCGGATCCGCACTCTGCTCTGCGTCCTGTTCTGCCATTTGGGCCGTGCGGAAGGTTTCGTCCAGTACGTCCAGTACGCCCATTTCGCATAAGGTACCAAGCTCTTCCTCCGCCTTCGCAAGGCTTCCGGGCACGTCGTAATTTTTCCCCTTTTCCAATACCGTGGTACTCACGTCGGCACTCAGAAACAGCTCCGCCTTTTCTACCATGCTAAGCTCTGTCTGGGACGTAATCCGCACCTCCGGCGCTTCCTCCGTTTCCACCACAGACAGACGCCTGTCATCCTGCCATTTTCTTAGAAGCAGGGGAACGCCAAAGCCCACGGACGCCGCCAGAAGCAATGCTCCCATGGTCAGAAGCCATCTTTTGCAGGATTTGCAGGTTCTTCTTCTCATACTTCCTCCTCTCCGGCCTGTTCCGGCAGCCATACCCTTACCAGAGTCCCTTTTCCTTCCTCGCTCTGAAAATCCAGTCTGCCCCCATGACGCTTTATGATTTCCGCACAGATGGAGAGTCCTAAGCCTGCTCCGCCCTGTTTGCGGGCGCGGGATTTATCTACCATATAAAAGGCCTCCGTGATCCGGGACAACTCCTCCGCCGGGATGCCCTTTCCGGTATCGTGTACGTAAAATGCGTAACCGGCCTTTTCCGGACGTCCTATCAGGAACAGCCGCTTTGCTGCGTCGCTGCCCTCCATGGCTTTCCGGCCATTGTCCAGCAGGTTCATCAGTACCGTTTTCATCAGATCCGGCTCCATTTTCACGGATGCTTCCTGTACGGAGGTCTGAAATTCGATGCCTTTTTCCGCAAGCATCGGTTCCAGAATGCCGCTGATTTCCTCTGCCAGCCAGACCGTCGATACCGCTTTTTTCTGCAGCTCCTGATGACGCAGCACCAGTAAATCCATCAGCTTGAAGGACAGCGCCTCCAGCCGTTTTCCCTCTTTGAAAATGTAGTTAGCCGCGTCAAAGCGCTCCTCCTCGCCCATCTCCCGGCTCCGCAGCATGTCGGCATAGCCAATCATGGATGTCAGGGGCGTCTTCAGCTCATGGGCGAAGCTGCCGATGAAATCCTCCTGCCGTCTGGCCGTATCCTGAAGCTCCGTAAACTGCTGCTCCAGATGGTCGGCCATCCGGTTGAAATCCCGGGTAAGCTGTCCCACCTCGTCGTCGGATTCTACCTTTGCCCGGACCCCCATATTTCCGCCGGCAATGCGGCGGGCTGCCCGGGACAGGCGGCGCAGGGGACGTAGCAGCCACACAGTCAGGGCGTAGCAAACCGGCACTTCCAGAAGCAGGATCACAATCATCCAGCGTCGGTAGATACGGTACTGGTCTGTCCTGTCCGCAAAGAGGGCTGTCACATCCCGGTCGCTTTCCAGGTAAATGACACGCTTTTCTCCCAGCAAAATCCGGCTCATGGTGGCCAGCTCGTAGGTACCGTTCTCCTCCTTAAGCTCCCGGGCACGGATCTGGTCCGCGGCGGCCTCCATAAGTCTTTTGGTATCCCCGTCGCTTTCTTTCTCTGCTTTTTGCCGTGTCTGACGGCCCATATAGAGAGCCTGCCCTTCCTCATCATAAATATAAAAGGTCAGGCCGGTATCGCCCATTCCCCCGGCCATGGTCTCGGCAGTCTTCCGGATTTCTTCGTCTGTAAAATTTTGCCATTCCTGTGCCGTGGTGTTCCAGTAGGCCACGAAGGAATAGGCCAGCATCCGGTTTTCCTCGGCTGCGTTTTTCGTCTCCCGCTGCCAGACAGACGAAAACAGGGCCCCCAGAAGCGCGTAACCGCCCAGCCCCATCACCAACATGCTGACCACCAGCATAGAAATACTGATTTTCCAGGAAAATTTCATCCGTTATCCTCTTTTCATTTCTATCCGCTGTGTTCTGCCTTCAAACACTCCGTCTTCTGAACCGGCTGCCGCAGATAACTCTAGCACCCGCACCGATTAAGGGTTGTAACGGTATCCTATTTTATACACCGTCTGAATCTGTTCCTCCAGACCCGCCTTTTTCCGCATCCGCTGCACATGGAGATCCACGGTACGGCTGTCTCCCATGTATTCGCCGCCCCAGATGCGCTCGTAGATGGTCTCACGGTAGAGGGCGATATTTTTGTTCCGCACAAAGAGCAGAAGCAGGTCGAATTCCTTTTTCGTAAGGCTGACAGGCTCGCCCCTCTTCGTGACTGACCGGGAGGCCGTGTCGATAACCAGGTCGCCCTCGGTCAGCACCTGTTCCGTCTTGTGATAGCGCCGCAGCACCGATTCCACCCGGGCCAGAAGCTCGATGATTTCAAAGGGCTTGGTCAGGTAATCGTCCGCCCCCATGCGGAGTCCCTTCACCCGATCCGCCACGCTCGCTTTCGCCGTCAGAAAAATCACCGGGATCTCCAGGGGCGCGATATAATC
>CAKROP010000165.1 GCA_934373375.1 uncultured Anaerosacchariphilus sp. | reverse complement strand
TCTGGCTGGTCGGTTAGAACAGCCACCACATCAACGATGGAAAAATACCATTCCTCTTTTTCCTCATCCCACGCAGTACGAATGCGCTTGTTCTCGAACAGCTGGATCTTATCATTCTGCGCCATTCTGTTCACCTCGCTCCTGCAACAATTCTTTCAGCAACCCCTGGCAACCCGCCAGCACATCCCGCCAAGTCGACTCGAAGTCCTCGGTGTACCACGGGTCTGCCACATTGCCGGGGCGGGTAGTATGGTCCATCAGGAGGGACATCTTGCCTGCATAGTCGCCGCCGCAGATGCGGTACATATTCCGCAGGTTCGCGCTGTCCATGCCGATCAGCAGGTCGTACTTGTCGTAATCCTGATTGGTGAGCTGGCGCGCCGCGTGGCCGTCGCAGGAGATTCCATGCTCCGCCAGCTTGCGCCGCGCCGGAGGATAGACCGGGTTGCCGATCTCCTCCCGGCTGGTGGCCGCCGACTCGATATGGAATTGCGACGCCAGCCCAGTCTTCTTCACCAAGTCCTTCATCACAAACTCGGCCATGGGGCTGCGGCAGATATTTCCGTGGCAGATAAACAGGATATTCTTCATACCGATTCTTCTCCGAAAACTCATCTTTTTCTACAGTATAACAGGTATCCTCGTTTTCGCCAAGAGCAATTTCCGAATGTTCGGCTCTCTCAATCATCCGCAGCAGCTCTGTTTTGGATAAACCGCTTTCGGCGACCTTCCGAATGTACCAGCACCTCTCGTCCATGGTCAATTCCGCCTCCATGATGACCACATTCTGTGTCCAGTTCAGACACATTGCCTCTGCCAGCAATTCTGGCGTGTCGCCGTACATCCGGTAGAAGTCCCGCATCCGGCGCAGGTTGCGGGGAGAGAAGCCCTCGGCTGTGGGATAGGCCGCTTGCAGGTGTTCCGACGCTGCGACAGCCGCTCCTTTCTCGCTCCTGCCGCTGACCACCCGGCCAATCTCGCAGTACAGCTCCATCTGCGGGAGCTGTGCCGCCATAAGCGTGTCCAGTGTGGTGAACATGGTGGTGTAGTTCGTTTCTTTTCGAATATTAATGATTTATTCCTCCTTAGGAAAAAGACTCGCTGGGCAACACACAGCGAGTCTTACTTTATTTATTAAACACCTTTGTTCTCTCGATGCAGTAAGTAACTACGGAGTCGATATCGTCTTCGTAGCCCTTTTTCTTAAGCGTAGCAGCAATTCTTTCCGTATATTGCTTTTCCACATATTTAATGGCTCGTGGGTATAGTTTAAACCGGGCACCAGCATCATCGGCTGTCTTATCGATTACATATAGAATTACTTGCAACACAATCGGTAGAAGAGAGATTCCCACTAAACGAGGGGCACTGTTTATTTGCGCAGTAATCAAATATAAAGCTGCGGTTGCTATTATCCACCAGTATTTTGAAACAAGTAATAATAATCTGTTGCCTATGCCTAATCTGTTTATATAACCTTCTGCCAACAATTCAATTACTTGCTGATCCCTTGAAATTGCGTGATCCGTTAGGCTCTTATTTTCTTCAAGTAACTCTAACTTTTCCATGCAAACATATTCCTCAAGGGATGTTGCAACCGCCTCATCAGTCACTGCATCGATATTTCCATCGGTTTCTCGAAGCAAAATATCTTCTATTTTTCTCCTCGCTACTTCTGTTGTGCTAATCAAGTCTATATTTCGAGTTTGCTCTAATCCTGAAGCAACTTCCCGCATTTTTTCGAAAAACACAACGCCCTCGCTTTGGGCAGCATAGGCAAATCGCGAAAGAGTGAGAGATGGAAGATTAGCAAACTCAGCGGCAAAGGGAAGCCAAATGCGGTAGAGCAACATATTATCAGATATGACGGGTAGAGCGTGTGAACTCCATCGGCGGTCCTTGTTTGCATCTGAGAAAATATAATCTCTAAAGGTATACGCTAATTTGCTATTCGATGTTACAAAGACTGGCAACTTTGCCTTTCCGCCGTATGGCTGAGAATAATCTCCTTTTCTCAGAATATTGATTTGGTTGATAATTTCTGCGTCATAATATATCGCATTGCGACGCCAGCCACATTTGTTTTCGATGTAGTCAGTAATACCTACTACATCAATGTTGTAGTTTCTCGCGTTTTCAGTGTTTCTATCAATGGTTGTTATACTATCTATTCCGAGTTCCCGCTTTAGAAGGGCTTCAATGTTTTCGGCGTATCCTTCCATCTGCTTAGCTTCATCAGGATACAATTCGCTATACAGCTTCAATTCTGTATCGCATACACTTTTGTCGTGCTTAATTGCATATCCAGCAGTAGCTAATGCGTTCCGAACCTCAAGAAGCGTCTGCTGGAAAATTCCAATCTCAGCATCATATTTTTCACGCAGCAATCGTACCATTTCCCGCGCAGAGTCTACTTGAGCCTTCCAAGAAAATCCTAAAGCACGAAGCACTAATTTTGTATCGAAATAGAAAACGGTTCCTCGAAATTTCTGCTCATAATTCTGTTGGTAGTCTCCGGCTTGACGTATTCCCTGCAGAACCATCATCCCATAAACGACCTCATTTAAATATGTACTCTCGATACTATCATCTTGGCGCTGAAGATAGCTTATGTACCGGCCAATATATAGAGATGAGGATGCATGGCTTTGATCGAGTTCAAGTTTCTTTTTCAAGAATAACTCGGCACCATATCCTTCCTTGTCCAAAAATGTTGATAAATATTCTTTAGCTTCTGCATTGCTCCATATTTTCTTATAGTGCGCACCAACAAACTCGATTAGTGACCGGAGCAGTTTCTCCTCATGTTCGTGAAGTTCAAGGCGAGTCTTTTCGAATTTGTCTATGTCAAAAGAAGGTTTTTCAATCTTATAACCAGCCCCATGCGGAAGTTTTGCAACCTCGCCGCGCTTTTCCATAAGCCGGATGCAATTATTGATAATTTGCTGTGGCATGGAAATGCCAAATTCATCTTGCAAGCAGTCTTTAAGTATATCTGCGCGGAGAGTTTGCTCAGGTGCTTTTAAAAGCAGGTAAAGAATAAAGTTACAAAAAACCCGAAGTGGATTATCGCTTGTTTCAATATAAGCAAGCGAAATAAGTGCATTTCGATTATTCATATCAATAATCACCCTATTCAAAGATACCACATCCTTTCACTCTTTTCAATTATCATATTCAGAATAAGCGAAATTGCTCAAAGCATGGCAACATGGCAATTAAAATTGATTAGTGATGCGTGACAGTATTACAGTTCTTGCAACGATATCCGCAGAAGAACGGAATGCAGTACCATGTGTGACGCATTGAATACAAGGTGTGGAATTTTAAATAATGATGCATTCCCAAAAGGCTAACAGGAAGATGTTGGACTTCTCCTTTCCGGCGTGGTGCGCCTGATCAATGCTCAAAGCAGAGAAAAGCACGGCGGTGTCACCGTGTTTTTCTCTGCTTTGACCTGTTTTAGATGACCCGCACGATCTGCTCCCACAGCAGGATGTGCTTTTCGTCAACGGCTTTGTTGTCATGATAATGGCCGAACAGCCAGTAGTGGTATTTTGCTCTTTCCCGTACCTCCTGCAGGAAGTCCGTGAGCTGGTCTGCCTCGTTGTGGCGGCTCCCCATGAGGGCGATGCTTGTGGGAGCGCAGTGGGTAATGATGTAGTCCACCTGCCAGCCGACCGCGTCAAGGTTTCGCCGTGCCTCGGCGTATTCCTCATCGGAGGGCAGTTCCTGTGCCCACCAAGAAATGTGGTTGACTCGGTATCTCGCTCTGGGCTTGCGCTGGAGCATCATGTCCTCATCATAGAGAACATCCTCCGCCTGAAGTTGTTCGGCAAGCTGTTTGAAGGAGGCTCCGGCAATGTATTGCAGATAGATGCTCCGTACTGTTTCCGCCTCCTCCGGCCGAATCGTGATCTCGCCCAGCGTCATACGGTAGCCGAAGGGCTGCTTTCGGTTTCCCATTATCGCACCGTCCTCTCAATGGATTCCCGCAGCTCCAGCCCGTTATGCAGGCGGAAGCGGAGGGTGTCGTTGCTCTCCACGATGATTTCCGCAACGAGTGCGCCGCACAGCTCTGTGTCTGGGTGGTCGAGGAAGTCCGGCCCATCCTCCAGCAGGGCTATCAGCTCCCGCGTCCGCTGGGCGGTGGCATCCCCCTCGGCAGCCATAAGCTTCTCTTTGTCCAGCTTGGCCTGCCGGAGCTGGCGGGTCAGCTCGTTGCTTTTGGATATAAAAATGTCAGGATCAACGAGGCCGTTTTGCTTGAGGAAGGCCAGCGTTTGATTCTGACTGGAGAGTTCGGATATTTTTTTGTTGAGGGAAACGATGTCCTCGCTCCAGATCAACCTGCGATCACGGATCGTCCGGAGGGTTTCGAGCATCTGCTCCAGAATGGGGAGGCTCTGATGCTTGAGCTTATAGTAGAGGCGGCAGATGGCTTTTTCAAATTCTTTGCCCGGAATCTGCTGTATCGAACAACTTTCCCGATTCTCAAAATGGCTTGTGCAAACCCAGTATTCATTCCCGCCTGTATTTCTGCGTTTGAATATGCTTCCGCATTTATTACATCGAATTATTTTGCGAAGTGGGTGTTCGACTGTTTTGCCATCCTTAAATGTAATTCTTCGTTTTGATAGAGCCTGCGTTTTCTCAAATATTCCGGACGGCAAAATTGCCGGATAGCTATTACTTACATAGTACTGTTCGCGTTCACCATGATTTCTTACTTTTTTTCGTGGAAAGTCATCCGTTGTTATTTTCTTTGCAAGCAACGCGTTCCCTGCATATCTCTCATTGTTGAGGATATATGACACAGTCAATTCCTTCCACCCGAAGACATCTTGCCTCGTTGGAACTTCCATCTCGGAAAGATATTTGGCGATTTCCCTTCTGCTTTTCCCGTCAAGATATAGAGCAAATATCAGCCGTACTATGGCAGCTTCTCCTTCTTCTATTGCTAAAGTGCTCTTATGCTCCGTGTCCTCTGGCTCACTTTTGGAGGTCACCGCAACGGTGATGACATTCGGCTTGTAGTAATAGCAGGGGAAGAACCGGCCATCGTAGACCTGCTCCAGCTTCATGCCGTTGTCGTAGACCACACCGTAGGGCGTGATCGTGCCGCTGCCGCTATCAATGAGCTGCCGTGCGGTTCCCTTGCCGTCCAGCGCGTTCAGCTCATCCACGCTTGCGCTGCCGCCGTGCAGGTTCATGTAGTGGTCACGGCCAACAGCGTCGAGGTCGGAAAAGTCGGTAATGACCGTGGCCTGCTGGCAGCAGAAGGTCAGGTTGATGAGATCCTTCAGCTCAAAAAGCTCCAGCTTGTGGGCCATCGCCTGAAACTGCGCGGCCTCGCCGGTGTCGAAGCTGTCCAGCCGTTTGGCGAGATAGTTCAACTCGTCTACATTGACCGTGAGCATTTCCGTGCGTTTGAGCACAGAGAAAAAGCTATCAACCTCCTCCACCTTGCAGTCCACCTTGATCGCGTCGCCGATCTCCAACGCCTC
>CAKROP010000164.1 GCA_934373375.1 uncultured Anaerosacchariphilus sp. | reverse complement strand
CCGATTACCATAAAAAGCATCAGAAATGTGGTCAGAAAATAAAGACGCTGACTGAAAATGGCCGGCTGCAGCGACATCAGGAAGATAGAAGAATACGTTCCCTGCCAGGAAGTATAGTAGCCCTTTACATTGGAAACAGCCGCTGCGAGAACGGCAAAAAGAGAATGGGTATCAGTCCAGGCAAGGTGCGCCGCTACGCCGTACGCATAGTCATCTCCGGCGGGATGCGCGTAAAAGGCCAGTCTGCAGACCGGCAGAAGGCTGATAAGAAAAAGGGTAAGCATGATAAAACAAAGCTTTTCCGTAAGGGAAAGCTTTGCGATGGTATGACGGCTTCGACGCTGCATGAAATTCTCTCCTCATTGGTTCATGATTCTATCTTATTTAAATATACCCAATCGACAAACCAATGTCAAACCATAAAATGGAAGAAATGCGTGTCAAACAGGCGTCAAATCTTAAAATCCTTGCCATGGACGGCAAATAATGCTATACTGCAAGTAACTATGAAGAAAAATAAGAATAAAATCGGAGGATTTTTTGAAATGAGAACTTATCTTGTAACCGGAGGAGCCGGCTTCATCGGTTCCAACTACATTCACTACATGTTCCGCAAGTACGGCGACACGATCCGCATCATCAATGTGGACGCGCTGACCTACGCAGGCAATCTGGAGAACTTAAAGGACATCGAGGATCGGGACAACTACACCTTTATCAAGGCAGATATCCGCGACCGCGAGGCCATTGAGAAGATCTTTGCGGAAAATGACATCGACCGCGTGGTACATTTCGCGGCAGAGAGCCATGTGGACCGCAGTATCGTGAACCCGGAGATCTTTGTAGAGACCAACGTACTGGGCACCCTGGTAATGCTGAACGCGGCAAAGAAAGCCTGGGAGCTGCCGGACGGTACCTTCAAGGCAGACAAGAAATTCCTGCATGTATCCACAGACGAGGTATACGGATCTCTGGAAGAGGGCGATACTTATTTTTATGAGACCACCCCTATCGATCCGCACAGCCCCTACTCCGCAAGCAAGGCATCCTCTGATATGCTGGTAAAGGCATACTGGGATACCTACCGCTTCCCCATGAACATCACCAACTGCAGCAATAACTACGGTCCGTATCAGTTCCCGGAGAAGCTGATCCCGCTGATTATCAACAACGCTCTGCAGGGCAAGAAGCTCCCGGTATACGGCGACGGCAAGAATGTACGCGACTGGCTGTATGTGGATGATCACGCCAAGGCCATCGACATGGTACAGGAAAATGGCCGCCTGGGCGAGCGCTACAACATCGGCGGACACAATGAGAAGCAGAACATCGAGATTATCAATATCATCCTGGAGACCCTGCAGGAGATGCTGCCGGACGGGGATCCGAGAAAGAAGCTGGTAAGCAAGGATCTGATCACCTACGTGACAGACCGTAAGGGTCATGACCGCCGTTACGCCATCGCTCCGGACAAGATCAAAGAGGAGATTGGCTGGTATCCGGAGACCATGTTCAAGGACGGTATCCGTCTGACCATCCAGTGGTTCTTTGAGCATGAGGACTGGATGAAGAACGTGACCAGCGGCGACTATCAGAAATATTACGAAGAAATGTATAAAAATAAGTAAGTATAAATTTAGGAAAGTGTTCAGGACAGGCTGAAGCACTTGCTGCTGAAGCCGTAAGAAAGTGATTCAGGTGTGAGCAGATTCCATTCGCGTAGCGAATTCTCATGAATCTGCGAATCATATCTGTGAAGGAACTGAACAGATAGGAGAAAATTACAAATGAAGGGAATTATTCTGGCCGGAGGTTCCGGAACAAGACTTTATCCGCTGACAAAGGCGATTTCCAAGCAGATTATGCCGGTATATGACAAGCCGATGATCTATTATCCTCTGTCCACGCTGATGCTGGCAGGCATCCGCGAGGTGCTGATTATTTCCACACCCCGGGATCTGCCCATTTTCGAGGATCTTCTGGGAGACGGTTCCCAGCTGGGCATGAAGATGAGCTACGCCGTACAGGAAAGCCCCAGAGGACTGGCTGACGCGTTCATTATCGGTGAGAAATTCATCGGCGACGACCGTGTAGCCCTGGTTCTGGGAGACAATATCTTCTATGGACAGAGCTTCTCCAGAGTTCTGAAGAACGCGGCGGAGCGCGAGACCGGCGCTACCATCTTCGGTTATTACGTAAAGGATCCCCGGGAGTACGGTGTGGTAGAATTCGACGAGGAGGGCAAGGCTCTTTCCATCGAGGAGAAGCCGCAGAACCCCAAGTCCAACTACGCGGTTCCGGGTCTGTATTTCTACGACAACGACGTGGTAGAGATTGCCAAGAATGTAAAGCCGTCCGCGCGCGGTGAGATCGAGATCACCAGTATCAACAACGAGTATCTGCGCCGTGGAACTCTGCGGGTAGAGACTCTGGGACGCGGTTTCGCATGGCTGGATACCGGCAATCACGATGCCCTTTTGGACGCGGCGGATTTCGTAGCAGCCTTCCAGAAGCGCCAGGGCATGTACATCTCCTGTATCGAGGAGATCGCGTACCGCCGCGGTTTTATCGACAAGGAACAGCTGGTGAAGCTGGCACAGCCGCTTCTGAAGACAGCATACGGCCAGTATCTGATCGATGTGGCCAACGGATTATAAATTTTTTAAATAGCTTACAAGGGAGACAATGAAAAATGGGAAAGATTACAGTTGAGACCTGCCCGATCGAAGGTCTGAAGGTGATTACTCCGACCGTATTCGGCGACGAGCGCGGTTATTTCATGGAGACATACAACTACAACGATTACAGGGAAGCAGGCATTGATATGCCCTTTGTACAGGACAACCAGTCCGCGTCCAAGAAGGGCGTACTGCGCGGCCTTCATTTTCAGATTAACCATCCCCAGGATAAGATCGTGCGCGTGGTAAGCGGCGAAGTGTTTGACGTGGCCGTAGACCTGCGCGAGGGCTCCGCCACCTACGGACAGTGGTACGGCGTACTGCTTTCCGCGGAAAATAAAAAGCAGTTCTTCATTCCGAAGAATTTCGCCCACGGCTTCCTGGTGCTGTCCGATTATGCGGAGTTCGCGTACAAGTGCACCGATTTCTATCATCCGAACGATGAGGGCGGCCTGCTGTGGAGCGACCCGGATATCGGCGTGGAGTGGCCGATCCCGGAGGGAATGGAGCTGACAATTTCTGAGAAGGATCAGAAATGGGGCGGAATTAAGGAGTTGAAGAAATAAGATGAGTGAGAGTGTACAGCTGACAGCAGAGGTATTTATTGATACAGGTAAGGATTTCCGTCCGGAGGATTCCCTGACAGTGCCCTATACCTGTGCCTTGGGTGAGACCGTAACTCTGGACTTTGACCTGACAGGCTTTGAGCACACCTGCGGCTTCCGGTTTGACCCGCTGCTGGAGGACAGCAGCATGGTGAAGCTGGAGGGCCTGGCTCTGACCTATGAGGATGATGAGACCAAACAGATTGAGATGGAGCGGATCAAGACCAACAGTGATGTGGATTTTGATCCCATCTTCGTCTATCTGCATAACGACCCGAAGTTTTTTGTGGACGAGGCTCTGTGCCTGAAGCTTAAAAGCGCGAAGGTGACCTTCCGTGTACTGGAGCTGGGCAATGACAAGAAGGAATACTGGCAGGAGATCAAGAAGCACAGTGTTTCCGAGAAGGAGAAGGCGCAGCTTCTGGGCAAACTGGATATCGCCATGAAGGAAAATCATGCCCTGGAGAAGGAAAATAAGCGGCTGAAGGTGGAGGCTGAGGATATCTATTCCTCCGGCATCTGGAAGCTGCAGCATGACGCTCAGGGTCCCATGAAGGTGATTTTCGGCAAGGGCAATATTCTGACCTTTCTGGCGGCTGTCTATCTGGCTCTTTGCAGTGAGCTGTTCATCTTTAATAACGCTTATTATTCCACACCGCGGCCCAACGACCAGGTGCTGTGCTTCAGCTTTTTCCGCTTCGGCATGGTATTTCTGGGAGCCTTTGTGCTGATTGCCGTGATCAACCGCGTGATTCAGAAAGGATACCGCCGTGAGCTTGATTAGTGTCTTTGTTAAATACAGAGCCCTCATTGACCAGCTGGTCCAGAGGGATATCAAAACCAAATACCGGCGCTCTGTGCTGGGACTTCTTTGGACGGTGCTGAATCCTCTTCTGATGATGACAGTACTGTCTATTGTATTTTCCTACTTTTTCTCCCGTTACGGAGATGTGGAGAATTTCCCGGTATACTTGTTGTGCGGCCAGGTCATCTTCAACTTTTTTAATGAATCGACCAGTATCGCTATGGGCTCCATCGTCCACAGCGGCGAACTGATTAAAAAGGTGTATGTGCCGAAATATCTGTTTCCGATTACCAAGGTTATGTCCAGCGGCGTCAACCTGCTGTCTTCCATGATTGCTCTGGTAATTGTGATGGTGGCTACACGCTCCCGCGTGACGCCGACGGTGCTTCTGGCGGTATTTCCGCTTTTGTATGTACTTTTGTTTTCCACAGGCGTGAGTCTGTTTTTATCTGCGGCTGCAGTAAGCTTCCGTGATTTAATGCATTTGTACAGTGTTGTGACCACAGCATGGATGTATCTGACTCCGGTCATTTACCCCATGTCCATCCTGGACGGCGCGCCCAAGTGGGCAGTCTTTATTATCAATGCCAATCCTTTGACTGCGTTTATCAAGATTTTCCGCGCAGTGGTGCTGGATGGTGTGACAGCGCCCTGGATTCTCCATGTGCAGAGTATCGTATGGTGCGTGATTGCGCTGGTGATTGGTTCCCTGGTATTTAAGAAATCCCAGGATAAGTTTATTCTGAAGATATAGGAGAGCAGTATGAAGTTAGAAAATGCCATAGAAGTCAAAGACGTATCCATGTGCTTCAACCTCTCCAGAGAAAAGGTGGACAGCATCAAGGAATACGTGATCAAGATGCTGAAGCGCCAGCTCTTTTACGAGGAGTTCTGGGCGCTGAACGATGTGAGCTTCGAGATTCGAAAGGGCGATTCCGTGGGTCTCATCGGCATGAACGGCTCGGGAAAGAGTACCATGCTGAAGATCATCGCGGGTGTTTTAAAGCCCACCAAGGGTACGGTGGAGACCACCGGAACCATCGCCCCCATGATTGAGCTGGGAGCAGGCTTTGACCACGATCTGACCGCCCGGGAGAATATCTTCCTGAACGGCGCGCTCATCGGCTATTCCCAGGAGATGCTGGAGGAGCGGTTTGACGATATTATCTCGTTCGCGGGGCTGGAGCGCTTCGTGGACGTGCCCATCAAGAATTTTTCATCCGGTATGCTGGCCCGCCTTGGATTTTCCATCGCGACCATCGTAGACGCGGACATTCTGATCATCGACGAGATTCTGTCTGTCGGCGATTATCAGTTCCAGAATAAATGTAAAAAGCGCATCCGGGAAATGATGGATCGCAATACCACAGTACTTTTCGTGTCCCACAGTATCGAGCAGGTCAAGGAGATCTGCAACAAGGCAATCTGGATT
>CAKROP010000163.1 GCA_934373375.1 uncultured Anaerosacchariphilus sp. | reverse complement strand
GTCCGCGCCGCTGTTCTTTTACTGTATGGCCTGGAGCCTTACGAAAACCAGTGATAAGAAAGCGTATTTCCGGCGGCTCTACATCGCCAGCGTCGCCATGGCGGCTTTTAACCTGCTCATGTCCGTTGTGGCACAGAAGACGGGTCTGGTAACCGCCGTTACCACCAATATGTTCGCGACCTTATTTGCGTCTGCTTTTCTGGTGGATCTGATTGAATACGCGAATCGCCATCCGAAGCGGAGATTGAAAATCTGGTTCACATACATTTTTTATCAGGTGGCTGTCGCAGGCGTGTGGGCCGGACTCTATGAAATTGTGGAAGTGCCCTATGCAGTATTGAATTTCGGTTCGGCTCTGCTTGGAAGCGCGCTGACCTGCGAGGGAGCGCTGATGTATGTGCTGATTGGCGTACTGTTCTATTTTACGAAGGAGGACAAGAGTAAGAAGCGGATGATTCTCGGATATCTGGGTATCTTTCTTGTATTCTTTGTAAATTCCGCCTTTGGTCTCTGGGGAAGATTGTTTTCCCTGGTGGGCCATGATGTGCTGGTGGCTCTGATGGAGATTATGACGGGGCTGGTGCTCTGGGGAGCGTCTTTCCGTCCGATTTTTGATCTGTCCCATATGTTCCATAATGATTTTCAGTGGATGATGATCTTTGCCCTGCCGCTGGTGCTCGGCTGCAATGAAAAGCTTGGCTTTTGTAAGAAGAAGCGGAAGCGGGACAAGCTGTCACCGCAGTTCCGGAAATATTTTTACTACATATTCTACCCGGTACATGTATATGCGCTGTGGTTCATCGGGGCTGTGATTATGAAATAAAACGTATGTGAGATATACAGGTGTTATACGACAATGAGCCGGAGAAGCCCGGCCGTCTGGAGCAGATGGCGGAGCAATACTGGCAGACCATACTGTCAGAAGAGTATAAAAATATAGAAATTCCCGGATAACCCGCAATCCGGGAATTTCTATATTATCTATAAAAGGGACACAAAAAAAGGAGCGGCACACGCTGCTCCTAATTTCTCAATCTTAAACTTAAGCTCTCTCAACTGCTCCGGACTTCAGACAGGATGTACATACATACATCTTTCTGGCAGCGCCGTTAACCTTAACCTTTACAGACTTAACATTGGATTTCCACATCTTGTTGGAACGTCTATGTGAATGGCTGACGTTGTTTCCGAAATGAGCGCCTTTTTCACAGATTGCACACTTTGCCATGTTTGCACCTCCTCTTGAACGATAGTGAACCTATATATAGGCTCGCAACATAAGTTATTCTAGCAGATACCACTATATTTTGCAAGTGGAAATTTAAAAATATTACAATTTTTTAGAAAGTATGAAAAATAGCTTTCTTTTCGAGATAAAACAGGTTATAATACACTATATCTATGTCGTCTGATAAGCAGAGACATGGGCTTTTTTGATGTAATAAAAAATAAGAGTGGAGGTAATGATAATGAAGGGACTTATGAATACGCAGATGGGCGCTGTCATGATCGACCCGGAAGTTATTGCCAGATATGCAGGTTCCGTAGCGGTGGAGTGCTTCGGTATCGTTGGAATGGCCATGGTAAATATGAAAGACGGACTGGTAAAGCTCCTGAAGGGAGACAACCTGACCCGCGGCGTGAACGTACAGATCAACGACAATAAGATTACGCTTTCTTTCCATGTAATTGTAGCGTATGGCGTCAGCATTTCCGCTGTATCCGACAATCTGATGAGCAATGTAAAGTACAAGGTGGAGGAGTTCACCGGAATGACCATTGAGAAAATCAACATCTTTGTTGAGGGTGTTCGGGTCATAGATTAATTTCAGGAGGAGTTTTTTGACATTATGAAAACGATAGAGGTAAACACGCTTACAAAGATGTTTTTAGCCGGCGCTAAGAACCTGGAAGCGAAAAAAGAGTGGATCAACGAGCTGAATGTATTTCCGGTGCCGGATGGCGATACGGGAACCAACATGACGCTGACCATCATGTCTGCGGCTTCCGAGGTCAACAGCCTGTCTGAGCGTACCATGGAGACAGTAGCGAAGGCTATTTCCTCCGGATCCTTAAGAGGAGCGCGCGGAAACTCCGGCGTTATCCTGTCCCAGCTGCTCCGCGGCTTCACCAAGGGAATCAAGGGGTATGAGACCCTGGACGTGATGACCATTTCCAATGCATTCCAGAAAGCAGTAGAGACAGCGTACAAGGCAGTTATGAAGCCGAAGGAGGGAACGATTCTGACGGTGGCCAGAGGCGCGGCTGATAAGGCAGCAGAGCTGGCTCTGGAGGAAGAGGATCTGGATGTTTTCTTTGCAGGTGTGATTGAAGAGGCAGAGCGCGTGTTGGCGACCACCCCGGATCTCCTGCCGGTTCTGAAAGAGGCAGGCGTGGTAGATTCCGGCGGACAGGGTCTGGTGGAGGTCCTGAAGGGCGCTTACGACGCTTATCTGGGCAAAGAAGTGGACTACACCTTCGAGGCTCCGAGCAAATCCGCGCCGGTGAAGATCAGCGCTGAGACAGAGGCTGAGATTAAGTTCGGTTACTGCACCGAGTTTATTATTGTATTAAATCAGAAGTTTGATCATAAGGATGAGACGGAGTTCAAGGGCTTTCTGGAGTCCATCGGTGATTCCATCGTGTGCGTGGCTGACGATGATATCGTAAAGATTCACGTACATACGAATCATCCTGGCCAGGCCATCGAGAAAGCGCTGACCTACGGCTCCCTGTCCCGCCTGAAGATCGACAATATGCGTGAGGAGCATGAGGAGAAGCTGATTAAGGATGCATCTAAGATTGCGGCGCAGCAGAAGGCAGAAGAGCCGAAAAAGGAGATGGGCTTCATCTCCGTATCCATCGGCGAGGGCATCGGCGAGATCTTCAAGGGTCTCGGCGTGGACTACCTGATCGAGGGCGGCCAGACCATGAATCCCAGCACCGAGGACATGCTGAACGCCATCGACAAGGTCAATGCGGAGCACATCTTCATTTTACCGAATAATAAGAACATCATCTTGGCTGCCAATCAGGCCAAGGCTCTGTGTGAGGATAAGGATATTATCGTGATTCCTACAAAGACTGTTCCCCAGGGAATTACAGCCATGATCAACTTCATGCCGGATTCCTCCGCTGAGGAGAACGAGGCGCGCATGACCGAGGAACTGGCCAATGTGAAGACCGGTCAGGTGACCTATGCGGTGCGTGATACCCATATCGATGACAAAGAGATCAAAGAGGGCAATATCATGGGTATCGGCGACCACGCTATCCTGGCAGTGGGCGAGGATGTGGAGCAGACCACGCTGGATATGTTCAAGGAGCTGATCGACGAGGATTCCGAGCTTATCAGCATTTACTACGGCGAGGACGTGAAGAAGGAGGATGCGGACAAGCTGGGCGAGGACTTAGGCGATCTGTATCCGGACTGCGATATCGAGGTTCACTTTGGCGGACAGCCGATTTACTATTATGTAGTTTCTGTGGAGTAGAAAATGAATACAGCTTCCCCAATTACAGCCTTAAAAGGCATTGGAGAAAAGACGGCTGCGCTCTTTCACCGTGTCGGGGTAGACACGGTGGGAGAGCTCTTGTCTTATTATCCGAGGACATATGATGTATATGAAAGACCGGTCTCAATCGGTGCTCTGGAGGCCGATAAGATACAGGCCGTGACCGGCTTTATCCGCCGGATCCCGGATGGCAGGCGAGTGGGCAGGTATCATATTACCACCGTGTCCTTAGAGGAAAATGGCCTGCACCTGCAGCTTTCCTGGTTCAATATGCCCTTTCTGCGAAACAGCCTGTTGCCCGGCTGCATCTATATCTTTCGGGGACGGGTGCAGAAGAAAAAGGGGCGAACCACCATGGATCAGCCGGAAATTTACGCGCCGGAGGACTATGAGAAGCTGCTGGACACCATGCAGCCCATCTACGGACTGACCGGCGGCCTGTCCAATAAGACTGTGACCAAGGCGGTGCGCCAGGCTTTTGAGCAACTGGATCTGGACACAGAATATCTGCCGGAGCGTATTCGGAACGAACAGCAGTTAGCGGAATATAACTTCTCCCTGCGGGCCATCCATTTTCCGGTGAAGCGGGAGGATCTGCTGTTGGCCAGAAAGCGGCTGGTGTTTGACGAGTTTTTCCTGTTTATCTTAGCTCTGCGGCAAATGAAGGAGCAGACTGAGGATACGGTCAATGAGTGCGTGATTCATCCGGGAGTGGCTGTGGAGCAGCTGCTTTCATCCCTGCCCTACGAGCTCACCGGGGCCCAGAAGCGGGTCTGGAATGAGATTCAGGCGGATCTTAAGGGAGAAACGGTCATGAACCGGCTGGTGCAGGGAGATGTGGGATCCGGTAAGACGGTCATTGCGCTGCTGGCGTTGCTTTCTGCAGTGGAGAGCGGCTATCAGGGAGCGTTGATGGCGCCCACGGAGGTGCTGGCGAGACAGCATGCGGAAAGCATCCGGGAGCTGCTTTCGGGGCTTTCCATGGATGCCGGGATGGAGCTTTTGACCGGTTCCATGACAGCGAAGGAGAAACGGGAGGCTTATGCGCGCATTGAGAGCGGTGAGGCGCGGATTATTATCGGAACCCATGCGCTGATTCAGGAGAAGGTGAATTTTGCCCGGTTGGGGCTGGTGGTGACGGACGAGCAGCACCGGTTCGGCGTCCGTCAGAGGGAGACACTGGCGAATAAGGGACTTCATCCCCATGTGCTGGTCATGAGCGCCACGCCGATCCCCCGGACTCTGGCGATTATCATTTACGGGGATCTGGATATCTCCGTCATCGACGAGCTTCCGGCCAACCGTCTGCCTATCAAAAACTGTGTGGTAGACGAGAGCTACCGGCCCAAGGCCTACCGATTCATCGAGCGGGAGGTGGCCGCCGGGCGGCAGGTGTACATTATCTGCCCTATGGTGGAGGAAAATCCGGAGATCGAGATTGAAAATGTGGTAGATTATACGGAGAAGCTTCGAAAAGAGCTGGATGCCGGCATCGCCATTGAATATCTGCATGGCAAAATGAAGGCTGCCGAGAAGAATGGCATTATGGAGCGCTTCGCGGCAGGCGAAATCCAGGTGCTTGTCTCCACGACCGTTATCGAGGTCGGCGTCAATGTTCCCAACGCCACAGTTATGATGGTGGAAAACGCCGAGCGCTTCGGCCTGGCGCAGCTCCATCAGCTAAGGGGGCGTGTAGGACGCGGAAAGCACCAGTCCTACTGCATTTTCGTCAGCGGATCTGACAGTAAGGATACCAAAAAGCGTCTGGAGATCCTGAACAAATCCAATGACGGCTTCTACATCGCCTCAGAAGATTTGAAGCTGCGGGGACCGGGCGACCTGTTCGGCATCCGGCAGAGTGGAATTTTGGAGTTTAAGATCGGAGATATTTTTACAGACGCATTGATCCTGCAGGCTGCCAGCGAGGAGGCTGCGAAGCTCGAGAAGCTGGATCCGGAACTGAAGCTGGAGGAGCATCAGGGACTGAAGGCGAAGCTTTTGGAGTACTGGACGGCAGGAATAGCGC
>CAKROP010000162.1 GCA_934373375.1 uncultured Anaerosacchariphilus sp. | reverse complement strand
CACTGTTCGTCACTCATACAGATATGCTAACTCATTTGTGCTCATTATACCATATCCCTCATTCTCCCACCATATCAGCCACTACTTAACGTGCAAAAAAAGCCCCATAAACAGCTTATCACTACTGTTTATGAGGCCTTTTTACTTTACTCCTCTGTAATCGGAAATGTCACCTGCCAGTCGCCTTCTATGAGTTCGCCGCCAGTCCAGAACTCTCCCCAAACTTCATAATTGGAAATTTCTTCCGCTGTAACCGGGAAAATATATTCTTCGTAGCTGTCCACGCCGCTCTCATCCCAGAACGAAATGCTTTTTTCGCAATTTACGATTTCTCCGCTATTGCTTTTCAGATAAATATCGCCGTGATTATCGGTATTTAAAATGTCGGCGTACCGGACCTGGACATGTAATTTCCCGTCAACAATTCCATAACCGCTCAACAGTACACCATTTTCCAGTTGCACTGCGTTTTCCACCTTTGGCGTCATAAGCTGCGGCTCTTTCTCATCCGCAGTCTCCCCGGCCATTCCTCCATAGCCCCGGATATCCGGATTCGTCACGAAATCCGTCACCCCCGCCAGGTTTGCGGTGTCGATTTGCGCCAGCCGCTCCTCGCTGTGCTGCTTTCCACTCAACAATCGGCTCACCGAAAAGGTAATCTTATCGCCCGGTATCAGTGCATGATTCATCTGTTTAATGGTCAGCAGAAAAGTCGCTGTTCCGGTGTTACTGTCAAATTTTACCAATTTGCATGCTCCAGTTTGGTCATAGGGCGTATGAATGCTGTAGCTATCAAACAGATCCGTTGTCTCATCCAACCGAGAGGCCACTGTATCCCGCATAGAGACCAGAATCTGCGCTGTCTCCCCCTCGATCTGCGCGGCAACCACACGCATTTCAATTCCGTTATCCACGCTGGAAACCTGAACCGGCTTCAGCTTCTGCGCCAGCTCCGGCGCAACCGAATACAGCATTTCATAAGCAGACTCATTTCCTGCTGCCGCCAGTGCCGGAACCGACAGGCTCAGACATAAACAGATGCACGCCGCTGCCACCAGCCATTTCCTGACGCTCGGCACCGCCTTTCTCCTTGAAAATGCTGTCTCCGCTTCTGCAATCAAATCCGCATCCAGCTCCGACATCTGGAACAATAATTCTTTTCCGGTCATAATTGGTAACCCTCCTTCTCCAAATACCTGCGAAGCTCCTTCCGCATCCGAAACAGCCGGGTTTTCACCTTGCTCTCGGAACAACCGAAGCCTTTTGCAATCGCCTCTATCGTATCCAGATAGAAATATCGCCGCACAAACATGACCCGCTTTTCCTTCGACTGTCCGTGTAAAAATGAGCTGATTACCCGGCCCAGTTCCGCGCCGTCCAGCTCCTGTTCCACATCGCCGGACGCCGGAATACACTGCTCCAGCTCCTCCGTGAATTCCGTGACCCACGCGCCGCGCTTCAGGCATTCCCGCTCCGCACACCGATTCAGCGAAAGATTCCGGACAATCCTTGAAAGAAATGCCGGAAGATACGTGCGGGGCTCATGGGGAGGAATTCGGTTCCAGGCTTCCAGATAGGTGTCATTTTCACACTCCTCCGCTGTCGCCGCGTCGCCCGTAATCCGCTGCGCGATCGCCCGCAGTCTGGAGCCGTATTTTTCCACTGTATGAGATATGGCGGCTTCGTCCCGAAGCAGGTACAGGGATACGATTTTATCGTCTTCCATGGTTTTTGTTGCTTCCTTCCTGTAGTTTGTAAGGCCTTCACCTTATATAGCAGGTTTTATGGGAGGGAGGTTACACTTTTATTTATAAAATGACTCAATGGCCTCGGCGAAAAATTCCGCTGCTCCATCGCCGTAGGTTTCGTCTGTTTTCTTTCGCATCAGCGGGTCCCGGTAGGACTGCGCCACCGACTGCATCAGCGGCTTTTCGTCCTTTATCTGATACAGCATTTTCATGACAAAGCCGTATTCGGCCACCGGCTCTTTGAATTCGAAGGAATCTCGGGGGAGTTCCTTGCGTTCCAGCAATTTCCGCAGAATCGAATCTACCCGTTTGCCAAAGCTTTCCGCCACTTCTCTGCTCACTGGATGGCCTGCAGCCTCCAGAAACGCATCCTTGCTGCCGTACCACTCGATTACCTTTGCATAGTTTTCCTGCATTTTCTCCGAAGACATCACTTCCAGATAATGCTTTCTCCATTCCTCTATGCTGCCAAATTCGCTGACCGCCATATCCTTTATCTGCTCCGGCATACGCTCTACCATGGTCTGAAACATTTCTTCGGTCTCCTGCTTTGTAAACACTGAAAAATCCATTCTGTTTTCTCCTCTCAAGATGTCGTCGATGCTTGCAATCAGACGCTCCACGCGTTCTTTTTTTGCCACAAGCATCTTCCTCTGCATTTGCAGAATCTGGTTGCGATCAAAAACAGGCGAATTCATCAGAGCTTTGATTTCCTTCAGGGGAATATCAAATTCCCGGAAAAACAGGATCTGCTGCAATGTCTCCAGGGCTTTATCGTCATAAAGCCGATACCCCGCCTCACTCTTCGCCGTAGGCTCCAAAAGCCCGATTTCATCATAATAGTGAAGCGTCCGCGCGCTGATATGGGTAAGTTCCGCAATTTCCTTGACTGTCATCATAGATGATAGACCTCCTGTCTTTGATAAAGCTGACTATACGCTATGACGTGGCGTGAAGGTCAAGAGGGATTTTCCTTAATTTTTCCCACGAAAAAAGGAACCGAAGCCCCTTTCTCCAGTTCACTCTATTTCGTTTTTTACAATGCCCTTTCTATCCTCTCCAGCGCCTCCCGAAGCGTACTTCTCGGGCACGCCGCATTGATTCTCTGGAAGCCTTCGCCTGCTTTTCCGAAGATCCGGCCGCTGTCCAGCCACAAGCCTGCTTTGTGGACAATCCGATCCTCCAACTCGTCCGCACTGAGACCCAGCTTCCGGAAATCCAGCCAGAACAGATAGGTTCCTTCCGGCAAATTCATTCTGACGTCCGGAATACGCTGATCGATAAAATCCTTCGCGTAACAGATATTTTCCCAGACATATTTTTTCATAGCCTCATACCATTCGTCGCCGTAATTGTAAGCTGCCTGCGTCGCCGCGACTCCAAAGATATTCGGCTCGTCCAGGCCGGACACCTTATACTGGTGAATAAAAGCTTTCCGGATTTTCTCATTGGGAATAAAAATATTCGACTGCTGCAGCCCGGCCAGATTGAAGGTTTTACTGGGGGCTGTCGCCGTGATCGTAAACTCCCGGAACGCAGGATCCACCTCCTGGAAAATGTGATGCTCCCCGCTCCAGATAAAATCAAAATGAATCTCGTCGCTGAACACAATTACCTGATGCTCCCGGCAAATAGTTCCGATTCGCAGAAGCTCATCCTTCGTCCACACCCGGCCTACCGGATTATGCGGATTGCACAGGATGAAAAGCTTCACCTGATTTTCCACGATTTTCTGTTCAAAATCCTGAAAATCAATGGAATATCTATCCTCTTCATCGCACACCAGATCCGAGCTTACCCGTTTCCTGTCATTTTGCACAATGGTACTGCTGAAAGGATAATACACCGGCTGGTTAATCAGCACCGCGTCGCCCGGCTCCGTCACCGCCCGGATGGCATTCGCGATAGCCACGCACACACCCGGTGTCTTCAAATGCCACTCCGGCCACACCTCCCAGTCATGGTGCCGCTTCATCCATCCTGCCACAGCCTCGAAAAAGCCGTCGCCGTCCTGGGTATTGGTATAGCCGTAGATGTTGTGGTGTGCCAGCTGGACAAGCGCGTCCTCCACATAGGATGAGGTCCGGAAATCCATATCCGCCACCCACAGGGGCAGCACGTCCTCCGGATATCCCCGCTTCACCGCAAAATCATATTTCAGGCATTTCGTGCCCTTTCGATTCACTATTTCATTAAAATTCAGGTTTCTTTCCGCCATATTCTTTATCCTTTACTTTTCCGCATTTTCAAACGCCTGTCTCAGATCCGCTATGATATCGTCCGGATTCTCGATTCCCACGGATAATCGAAGCAGCGTATCGGTAATTCCAAGCTTCTCTCTCTGCTCGCGCGGCACATCCGAATGGGTCTGCACCGCCGGATAGGTCAGCAGGCTTTCCGTTCCGCCCAGACTTTCCGCAAAGGTAATCAAACGGATATTTTTCAAAATCGCCACCGCTATCTCCGAAGATGTTACCGTAAAGGAAATCATGCCGCTTCCCGCGTAATACACATTTGTAACCACACTCTGCTCCCGCAGCCACCGGCTGATGGCCTCCGCGTTGCTCTTATGGCGTTCCATCCGAAGAGCCAGGGTCTTCAGTCCCCTCAAACAGAGCCAGCTTTCGAATGGTCCCAGCGTCGCGCCTGTGGTTTTCGAGAGAAGCCGGAACCGCTCTGCAAGCTCCTGATTTCCGCTGCACAGGAATCCGCAGACCGTGTCATTATGCCCGGATAGATATTTCGTGCCGGAATGTACCACCACGTCCGCGCCCTCCTTCAGCGGATTTTGAAAATAGGGCGTCATAAAGGTATTGTCCACGATCACCAGCGCGCCCGCCTGATGCGCAAGCTCTGCTACCGCCCTAATGTCCGTGATGTGCATCATCGGATTCGTCGGCGTCTCAAAATAAATAGCCCGGGTATTCTCTTTCAACGCTGCCTTCAGCGCATCCAAATCCGTCGTATCCGCGAATTCCACCTCATAGCCATTTTTCCGGCAGACCTGCTCGAGCAGCCGTACCGCGCCTCCATACAGATCTTCCCCGCAAATGATATGATCCCCCGGTTGAAAATACTCAAATACCGTGGAAATCGCCGCCATGCCGGAAGCGAAAGCGATGGTATCACACGCGCCCTCCAACGAGCTCAATGTCTCCTCCAGATAGGCCCTTGTGGGATTGGATTCCCGGGAATAATCAAAGCCGGTGGGATTGTGTCCCGGCATCAGATGGGAAAAGGAGGCCGTCTGATAGATCGGATAACTGATGGCGTAATTGCCGTCCGGATTCATATGCCCTTCTCCATGAATACATCGTGTGTCAATTGCGTACGCCATAGTTGTTCTCCTTATATCTGTTTCTGCTTCTATTCCGCTTCCAGCTCCCGGTTAATCTCATCCTCGCTGTCGGCCATGGCCTGAAGCGTCATGGTCAGCAGCTTCTCCAGCGGCCAGCCAAGCTGCTCCGCGCCGCGCTCAATGACTTCTCTGGAGCAGCCTGCCGCGAAGCCCTTGCTCTTGTATTTCTTCTTCAGGGATTTCAGCTCCATGTCCTTGGTGCTCTTGGACGGGCGCATCAACGCAGCCGCCCAGATAAGACCGGTCAGCTCATCTGCCGCAAACAGCACCTTTTCCATCTCATGTACCGGCTCCACGTCCAGGGTCACGCCGCATTCGACGGTGATGCCATAGCCATGGGAAACCACCGCATGAATGATATCCTCCGACACGCCGCCCTCCCGCAGAAGCTCCGGCGCTTTCAGGCAATGCTCCGCCGGATACAGTTCAAAATCAATATCATGCAGCAGACCCA
>CAKROP010000161.1 GCA_934373375.1 uncultured Anaerosacchariphilus sp. | reverse complement strand
TAGCTTAAGCCCGTCCGCGCGGACTCCTTCATCACGTCGCCCAGCTGGCCGGTCAGGGAGATTTCACCCTTTCCGGGCATGATGTTGACTTCGATCTGCAGGGTATCGCCGCCTACGCTGGTCCAGGCCAGACCCCGGACGATGCCGATCTCATCGGTTTCATTGGCCATATCATAATGATAACGGGCCTTGCCCAGATATTTCTCCAGATTATTTTCGGTGAGCTTTACACTCTTTTTCTTCTTCTCCAGAATCTCCCGGGCCGCTTTGCGGCAGACCTCGCCGATTTTACGCTCCAGCTGGCGCACGCCGGCCTCGCGGGTATAGCTGTGAATCAGATCCTCCAGCGCCTTCGGACTGATAGCAAGCTGGCCTTCCTTCAGGCCGTTCTTCTCCATCTGCTTACTGATCAAATGCTCGCGGGCAATATGTACCTTTTCATTTTCCGTATAGCTGCTGACCTCAATAAGCTCCATACGGTCAAGCAGAGGCCTTGGAATGGTCTGTACGTCGTTGGCGGTGGCGATAAAAAGCACCTCCGACAGATCCATGGGAATCTCCACATAATGATCCTGGAACCGGTTATTCTGCTCGGAATCCAGTACCTCCAGAAGAGCCGATGAGGTATCTCCCTTGTAATCACTGCTGACCTTGTCAATCTCATCCAGCAGCATCAGCGGATTTTTCACACCCGCCTGCTTCATGCCCGTGGCGATGCGGCCCGGCATGGCGCCCACATAGGTTCTCCGATGACCGCGTATCTCCGCCTCATCCCGGACGCCGCCCAGGGAAATGCGGACATATTTCTTATTCAATGCCCGCGCAATGGAACGGGCTATAGAGGTCTTACCGGTTCCGGGCGGGCCCACCAGACAGAGAATCGGACTGCTTCCCTTCTTCGTCAGGATCCGCACGGCCAGATACTCCAGCACACGCTCCTTGACCTTCTCCATGCCATAGTGATCCTCGTTCAGGATCGCTTCTGCACGTTTCAGATCACTGCTGTCCCGGGATGCCTTGTCCCAGGGGAGCTCCAGCATAGTCTCAATATAACCACGAAGGACTGCGCTCTCAGAAGAATTCATTCCCATATTGCGAAATCTGGAGATCTCCTTATTCAGCTTTTCCTTCACTTCCTTGGAGGCCTTCAGTTTCTGCACTTCTTCTGTGAAATGATCCGCGTCGGAAAAGGTGTTATCCTCTCCTAACTCCTCCCGGATGACCTTCATTTCTTCCCGAAGCAGATATTCCCGTTGACCTTTATCCACATGGGCCTTTACCTTCTGCTGCAGTTCTCTCTTGAACCGCATAATTTCAATCTCTTTATTCATCAAAAGGCAAAGCTGTTCATAACGTTCCGACAGATTCACAGCCTCCAGAAGTCTCTGCTTATCGTCATAGAACAACGGCAGGTTGATCAGTACCTGGCTCATCAGCTTCTCCAGATCGGTCTCCTCCAGAATCTGACGTTCCATATCCTTGTTCATCTTACCATTTTCCTGGCAGTAAAAGCTGAAGATTTCTGCCAGATTCCGAACCATGGCTTCCCTGGCGCTTTCCGGCAGCGCCTCCAGCTCTCTGTCCTTCTCAAACCGGATAATTTCTGCCTCCAGATAGTCCCCTTCTTCTGAAAAATGGGACAGCTCTCCGCGTTCCAGGCCCTCGGCCAGCACACGGATAATTTTCTGGGGCATCTTGATGACCTGTTTTACCGATGCGATGGTTCCGATACGATAAAGATCATCCGGTCCCGGATTTTCCACCTGTACATCCTTCTGGGTTACCAGAAAGACTCTCTGATCACGCAGCATGGCTTCTTCGATGGCTTTCACCGAGCGCTCCCTGCTCACGTCAAAATGTATTACCATGTCGGGAAGGATGGTCATTCCGCGTAATGCTACCACGGGTAGGGTTTCCGTTAATTCTGACATAAATCCTTTTCACTCCTTCTCATTTGTATTTCGTTTCTTCTTATCTTATGCACGAAAGAGTCCCGCAAACGGAACTCTTTCTGACTCCGGACTTACGCCCGCGCTTTTATCTCGTTGCTGGCGGTCACAGGAGTACCTGTTCCCTCTACAACTTCTTTTGTAATCATACAGTTGGTGATACTGTCATCGGACGGAATCTCGTACATGGTGTCCATCATAATGCCTTCCATGATGGAACGTAAGCCCCGGGCTCCTGTCTTCCGTTTCACCGTCTGCTCCGCGATGGCCTCAATGGCCTCCCGCTCAAAGGACAGCTTCACACCGTCCAGTTCAAACAGCTTCTTATACTGCTTTACGATAGAATTCTTCGGTTCCACCAGAATCCGGACCATGTCGTCCCTGGTCAGAGCGTCCAACGCTACTGTCACCGGCAGACGTCCCACAAACTCCGGGATCATACCGAATTTTACCAGATCCTCCGGAAGCATCTCATGAAGCAGATGACCGATTTCCTCATTTTCATTGGGACGGCCCAGGTATGCGCCGAAGCCCATGCTTCTGCGATCCATGCGGTGCTCAATGATCTTCTCCAGCCCCTCGAAGGCTCCGCCGCAGATGAACAGAATATTGGTCGTATCTATCTGTATCAGTTCCTGATGGGGATGCTTTCTTCCGCCCTGAGGCGGAACGGAAGCGATGGTTCCCTCCAGAATCTTCAGCAGCGCCTGCTGCACGCCCTCACCGGATACATCGCGGGTAATGGACGGATTCTCAGATTTTCTGGTTATCTTGTCGATCTCGTCGATATAGATAATGCCGTGCTCCGCACGCTCAATATCGTAATCCGCTGCCTGAATGATTTTCAGCAGAATGTTCTCGACATCCTCGCCTACATAGCCAGCCTCTGTCAGAGATGTGGCATCCGCGATGGCAAACGGAACATTCAGAAGGCGGGCCATGGTCTGCGCCAGCAGCGTCTTACCGGAACCGGTGGGTCCCAGCAGCAGGACGTTACTCTTCTGCAGCTCCACGTCCGAAGTATCCTTCTTATCTTCCATCGCCAGAATTCGCTTGTAATGATTGTAGACTGCCACGGAAAGTACTTTCTTGGCTTCTTCCTGGCCGATGACATAATCATCAAGGACTGCTTTGATCTCCTTGGGCTTCAGCAGATTGATCTGCTCCCGTACTTCTTCCTCCTGTGCTTCATCGTGCTCGAATTCTTCTTCAATCAGTTCGGCGCACAGTTCCACACACTCGTCGCAGATATAGGTTCCGCTGGGGCCGGATATCATCTTTCGTACCTGGTCGCCCGTCTTTCCGCAGAAAGAACATCTCACCTTATCATCACTAATTCTAGCCATTCAACAATTTCCTCTATATTACTGTCTCTTTGGTAACTGCTCAGTTCCTTCGCAGTTACATGCAAAATCCATTTAAAATCAATGTTTTCTTACGCCTTCAGCAGTAAATGCTTCAGGCTGGGATTTATTACTGTCTCTTTGTTACAATGCTGTCAATCAGGCCGTACGCAACTGCTTCCTCGGCGCTCATATAGTTGTCGCGCTCGGTGTCCGCGGCGATAACCTCCAGCGGCTGTCCTGTGTTGGCCGCCAGAATCTCGTTCAGCTTCTTCTTTGTCTTCAGAATATGATCCGCTACAATCTTGATGTCTGTAGCCTGGCCCTGTGCTCCGCCTGAGGGCTGGTGAATCATAATCTCAGCGTTAGGAAGCGCCATACGCTTGCCCTTGGCGCCGCCTGCCAGAAGGAATGCTCCCATGCTGGCTGCCATGCCCATACAGATGGTGGAAACGTCGCACTTGATATACTGCATGGTATCATAGATAGCCATACCTGCGGTTACGGAACCACCCGGGCTGTTGATATACAGGCTGATGTCCTTACCCGGATCCTCAGACTCCAGAAACAGGAGCTGGGATACGATCAGGCTTGCGGATACGTCTGTAACTTCCTCCCCCAGAAAGATAATTCTGTCTTTCAGCAGACGGGAATAGATGTCGTAAGATCTCTCTCCCCTGCTGGTCTGCTCAATGACATAAGGTACCAAACTCATATTTGCCATATTCAATCAATCCTTTATTATCTTGCTTATTTCTCTACTGCTGCATCAGTTACCAGTTCTACGGCTTTCTGGATAGCCAGATCCTCGCGGACAGACTTCAGATCCTCCTCGGTGAACATCTCCTTCAGCTTCTCAACTTCCATCTTGTACTGCTCAGCCATTCTTCCAAGCTCTGCGTCCAGCTCCTCATCGGATGCAGCCAGGTTCTCTGCTGCTACAACTGCCTCAAGTACCAGACGGCTCTGGATACGCTTCAGTGCCTGCGGCTTGGACTGCTCAACCAGTGCCTGTACGTTACCGCCTGTGAACTGCAGGTACTGCTCCATGGTCAGGCCCTGCATCTGCAGTCTCTGTGCGAACTCGTCTACCATACGCTCTGCCTGAGTCTCAACCATAGCGTCCGGAATCTCCATGGCAGCGCCCTCGATGATCTTCTCGATGACAGCGTCTTCCTTCTTTGCCTTAGCGTCTGCTGCCTTCTTTTCCTCTACCTTCTTGCGAACGTCTGCCTTGTACTCCTCCAGAGTATCGAAATCAGATACGTCCTGAGCGAAATCGTCATCCAGCTCCGGAAGCTCTTTTACCTTAATCTCCTTAACCGTACACTTGAATACTGCCGGCTTTCCTGCCAGCTCCTTTGCGTGGTACTCCTCCGGGAAGGTTACATCTACTTCTACTTCCTTGCCGATCTCAGCGCCTACCAGCTTCTCCTCAAAGCCCGGGATAAATGCGCCGGAACCGATGGTCAGCGGGTAATCGGTTCCCTTGCCGCCCTCGAATGCCTCTCCGTCAACGAAGCCCTCGAAGTCGATCACGGTCATATCGCCGTCCTGAACTGCTCTGTCCTCTACGGAGATGGTTCTGGAGTTTGCCTCGCGCTCCTTGTCGAGCTCTGCTGCTACTTCCTCATCGGTTGCGGCAGTATCAGCCTTCTCCACCTCGATGCCCTTGTACTGGCCCAGGGTTACTTCCGGCTTTACTGCTACTTCTGCGGTGAAAATGAAGGACTTGCCCTTCTCCAGCTGTACGATGTCTACGGTCGGGCGGGATACGATCTCAAGCTCGCACTCGTCTGCTGCCTGCGGATATGCCTTCTGAATCAGCGCGTTTGCCGCGTCATCATAGAATACTTCCGGTCCGTACATCTTCTCGATCATCTGACGCGGAACCTTGCCCTTACGGAAGCCCGGAACGGAAATCTGCTTTCTATTCTTCAGATAAGCGTTCTGAAGCGCTGCCTCTACTTCCTCTGCGGGAACTTCAACGGTCAGCTTCGCCATGTTCTTCTCTAATTTTTCAACCTGTAAACTCATGTTCTATTTTCCTCCTTAAGTGTGGGGCGCTTTGTGCCTTCCACGAATTCTCTGTGTATATTTTTACATACTTACAGTCATTTTAGTAGTATAGCATGGGTGAGGCTTAAAAATCAAGTATTTATACCAAATTTACATAGGTCTGATGGGGGATTTTTCTCATTATCCACATAAAATAGAATCCTGCTCTGCAGGATTCTCCGCCTGCGGCGGGTCGCTTCAGCGACATAATTCCATTC
>CAKROP010000160.1 GCA_934373375.1 uncultured Anaerosacchariphilus sp. | reverse complement strand
GCTAAGGACGCCCTGGGCGATGTCATGGACCAGGTAAAAGACATTCATGGCGTAAAAGTCCTGGCAGCCAAGCTGGAAGGCGTAGACATGAATGGCCTTCGTGACCTGGGCGACCAGCTGAAGGAGAAGCTGGGCGAAGGCGTGGTCGTACTGGCCAGCGCTGTTGACGGCAAGGTAAGCCTGATGGCTACCGCAACCGACGGAGCCCAGAAGAAGGGCGCACACGCAGGCAACCTGATCAAAGCCATCGCAGGCCTCGTAGGAGGAGGCGGCGGCGGACGTCCCGGCATGGCCCAGGCCGGCGGCAAGAATGCCGATGGCATCGACGCAGCCATCGCCAAGGCAGCTGAGGTAGCAGCCGAGCAGATGAAATAAACCAATGTAAAAATTTTACACAACCGTGTACCCGAACCCGGCAGGAGCGAAAGAGCGCTGCCGGGTTCTCTATAAAATCAACTGCACTCATCAAAAGCCAGAAAAAGGGCGGGCGGGGGAAACTCTTCTAAGCGTGTGTCCGGCTTTTCGCGCACTGCTGTCTGACTGGAGCGGACTTGTTAAAGTCCGAGCCAGACAGACGGCTGTCCGTGAAACGTCCGAACACTCCAGAAGAATTTCCCCCGCCCGCCCTTTTTCGTCCACTTTTCGTCCGTCTATAGTTCTTATTAGCCCCTGCCCTCACATATATTGTCCTAAGAGGTGAGAGGACATGCAGCCAACTAATTCACAACCCAAAACAGAATCATATCAGGTATCGCCGCCCCCACAGGAAGCAATTTCCGCTATCCTGTCCCTGCCGCTCCGCCAGCTTCTGAAAAAAGTCAATTTAGACTGGAAAGAGCTGCAGGAAATCCGCCTGTCTCAGGCGCGCCCATTGACTCTCTGGTATCGGGGACGGGAAACCTTCCTGACCGAGGACGGCTATGAAACGGAAAGCCCAAAATCCGCTCACCAGGTCACTGCACAGGAGCTCCGCGAAACCCTGGAATTTGCCGGAGCCTATTCCCTCTATGCTTATGAGGATGAAATCCGTCAGGGGTATCTTACCCTGCCCGGCGGCCACCGCATTGGCGTCACCGGAAAAGCAGTGACGGAAAACGGACAGGTTAAAACCCTTCGCTATATCACCAGTCTGAACATTCGCGTCGCCCATGAGGTCAAAGGCTGTGCCCACGCCGTCCTGCCCTGGCTCTACAGCCCGGACGGCCTCTGCCATACGCTTCTGATCTCCCCGCCCCGCTGCGGTAAAACCACATTGCTGCGGGACCTGATCCGCCAGATATCCGATGGACGGATCGGATTTCGGGGAATGCGGGTAGGCGTGGTGGATGAGCGAAGCGAGATTGGCGGAAGTCACTTAGGCGTTCCGGGTCTGGACGTGGGAGTGCGGACTGACATTCTGGACGGCTGTCCCAAAGCCGAGGGCATGATGATGCTGGTGCGTTCCATGTCCCCGGAGGTCATTGCCGTGGATGAGATAGGTGGAAATGCAGATATGGAAGCCATGGAAAACGCCATTTCCTGCGGCTGTCGCATCCTGGCCACCGTACACGGAAGCAGCCTGGAGGAGATTCGTCAAAAGCCCCTGCTTTCAGGAATTTTGCGGACAGAAATGTTTGAACGCTTCGTGGTGTTGGACGCGCGGCAGGGACCGGGAACCGTGCGAGCCATCCTGGACGGAAAGGGGAAGATCCTATGCTCAAAATCACAGGCGCCTGTCTGATTTTATGTTCGGCGGCAGGCATTGGGGCAAGCTTCAGCGGTGATTTAAAACGGCGCGTACGGGAGCTCCGTATCCTGAAGCAGCTGGTCTACATGCTTCAGGGTGAGATCCGCTACGCCCGCCTGCCTCTGCCGGAGGCATTCTGTCATGTGTCTGTGCGGCTGCCTGCGCCCTTCGGTACTTTTTTGTCCGAAACTGCGGACGAGCTGAAAAAAGCGGATGGACGGACGCTGGGAGAGGTCTGGAAAATGGAAGAGGCAAAGCATCTGAAAGGACTGCATCTGGCGCGGGCTGACCTGGAGCAGCTGGAGAGTCTGGGTGAGGTGCTGGGGTATCTGGACGCGGAAATGCAGCTCGCAGCCATCCGGCTTTATCTGGAACAGCTGGAGAACAGTATCGCTGAGGCGCAGGAGCATATGGGCAGCAGGCAGAAGCTTTATCATAGCCTGGGGATCGCAGGCGGTGTATTCCTGGTGATACTTTTGCTTTGATTTCACAGAGGGAGGACTTATGAGTGTGAATCTCATTTTTAAAATCGCGGCAGTGGGAATTCTGGTGTCAGTGATCTGTCAGGTCCTGAAGCACAGCGGACGGGAGGAGCAGGCCTTTCTCACCAGTCTGGCTGGACTGGTACTGGTGCTGTTCTGGATTCTGCCCTACATCTTTGAACTATTTGATACCATGAAGCAGCTGTTTGCACTCTAGTTTCATTTCAGGAGAGGGGGAAAATGAGATGATCCAGGCAGTCATGATTGGAATTACCGGCGTTTTTCTGGCTCTGTTTCTGAAACAGACAAAACCGGAATATGCCGTCTGTGTCAGCGTCGGAACGGGTATTTTGCTGCTTTTTCTCGTGGCAGAGCGCTTAAGGCTGGTGATAGAAAATATCCGTCTGATTCAGAACGCCATTTCTATCCAGAGCGCCTACATTCAGGTATTGCTGAAAATCATCGGTATCACCTACATCTCAGAATTTGCCGCCGATATCTGTCGGGACGCAGGCTGCGCGGCAGTGGCCGGGCAGATCGGCGTTTTCGCGAAGCTGTCCATTCTGGCGGTCAGCATGCCTATCGTGAGCGCGCTACTTCAGACGATACAGAGCTTCCTGGGAGGGTGAGTATGGACACGTTTACACTGGAACAACTGGATTTTTCGGAGATTCAGAGGGCCATGGATGAGATCCTGAATCAGAGCTTTTCCTTTCGGGATACGGTGCTTTCCCTGCTGTCCGGGGAGCAGCCCTTTACGCCGGAGAGCTTTTTTCGGACGGCGCTTACGGAAGCGGGACGGAGCTTCACCCAGGAAAAACAGATATTTGTGTCGATTCTGGTACTGGGGATTGCGGCGGCGCTCCTTAAGAATTTTACCGACGTATTTAAAAATGATCAGATTGGGGAAATCAGTTTTGAAATGACCTATCTGCTGCTGTTCCTTTTGCTGCTGCAGGTATTTTCCGGGGCGGCAAAGCTGTCCGGGCAGGTATTCGCTTCGGTGCAGGAGTTTATGAAGGCTTTGATTCCGGCCTGGTGCCTGGCAGTGACCCTGTCGGCGGGCGGTGCTACAGCGCTGGTGTTTTACCAGTTCCTGCTGGGCCTTATCTACGCGCTGGACTGGCTGATTGGCGAGGCGCTGCTGCCGGTATTGAACCTGTATATGCTTCTGGTTTTCATCAATCATCTGACAAAGGAGGAATACCTGTCCCAGATGACTGAGCTTACGGGAAAAGCGGTGGGCTGGGCGCTGAAAATTCTGCTGACGGCGGTGATGGGATTCAACACGATTCAGGGAATGATTACCCCGGCCATTGATTCCCTGAAAAATACAGCTTTTACAAGGGCCGCCCGGATGCTGCCCGGCGTCGGTAACGCGGCAGGCGGCGTGGCCGATGTGCTGCTGGGCTCTGCGGTGCTTCTGAAAAATGGCGTGGGCGCGTCTGCGGTGCTGGTGCTGGCTCTGCTTTGCCTGGGACCGCTGGTGCAGCTTGGCGTGCTGACCCTGCTTTTAAAGGGAACCGCCGCCCTGATTCAGCCGGTTTGCGATAAGCGCTTTTCGGGCTGTGTGTCCGGGGCTGGAGAGGGCGTAAGACTTTTATTTCAGGCAGTTTTTACAGTGACCGTGCTCTTTGTGGTGACTATTGTGGTGGTGACCGTGTCGGTGCGTGGGTAGGAGGCTGGGATGAAAGAGTTTATATATGGCTGGATTCGTGACATCGCGTTTTATGCCATCCTGATGACCGTAATTCTCCATCTTCTACCGGAGGAAGGCCAGAAGAAATATGTCCGTTTTTTCATGGGGATTGTGCTGATGCTGGTGGTGCTGTCGCCTCTGTTATCCGTGGCAGGCCTGTCTGGTACGCTGGACAGCATTTACGCGGAGCAGACCTATGACGAGGAGCTTCAGGATTTCACGCGGCGGCAGGCGGAGCTGGAAGCGGACTATGCGCGGGAGATAGAACAGCGGAAGCAGGAGTTGACCGGGGACGGCACAGAAAATCCGGCGGACGGAGAGGAGGAGCAAGGTGGAAGCTCAGACATCAAAGTGGAAATCAGACTGGATGAGTAAGCTGAAGAAGCCGAAAAAGGAGCAGCTGGTGGTACTCCTGCTTTTTGGTGTTCTGCTGGTGGTAATTGCACTTCCGACTACGACGGGGACTACGGAGGCAGACAAAAAAGACGCGGCCATTTCCGGGACACAGGAGGCAGCAGAGACAGATACTGCCACATCAACCTATGAAGAACAGCTGGAAAAGCGTCTGTCTGCCATCCTAAGCCAGGTGGCGGGCGCAGGCCGGGTGGAGGTCATGGTGACTCTGGAATCCCGGGGAGAACGGATCGTGGAGAAGGATACGCCGGAATCCCGGAAAAGTGTGGAAGAAACGGACAGCAGTGGCGGAAGCCGCACCACCGACGAGCAGGACTGGGGCGAGGAGACGGTATATTATGAGGACGGCAGCGGCGGTAAATGCCCCTATGTGGTGAAGGAGCTGGAGCCGAATATCGAAGGGGTGTTGGTGTTGGCGGAGGGCGGCGGCAGTGCCGTGGTGAAGCAGGAGCTTCTGGAGGCTGTGCAGGCATTATTTCCCATCGAGGCGCATAAAGTAAAAATAATGAAGTTGGAGGGTGCAAAGTGAAAAACATATTTAAAAAGAACCAGATGATCATCACCGCGCTTGCCATTATGATTGCGGTGGCCGGGTATTTAAATTATTCCGGCAGTAAGCTCAGTGGCGCGAAGCTGCAGACCGGAGGCGACGCATCTGCCGCGGATGAAGCGTCCGCCGCGGACGACATTTCCGCGGAGGATCTCTATGCCCAGAGCGGACTGGAGGAGCTGCAGTTCGCGGATGGCGATATCCAAAGCCTGGATTCCGACGGGGAGGAGACGGCGGAAGTGGAGGAGGGAGAAGAACCCGGCGAGGCGGTGCTGGCCAGTTCTTCGGCGGGAACCGGCTTCGCGGCGGAGGCGAAGCTTAGCCGGGAGCAGCTGCGTTCCAAAAACAAGGAAACCCTTCTGGAGGTTATCAACAATACCAATATCTCCGAAGCCCAGAAGCAGGAGGCAGTGGACAGCATGGTGGAGCTGACGGATATCGCCGAGAAGGAAGCAGCGGCGGAAATCCTGCTGGCAGCCAAGGGCTTCGAGGACGTGGTGGTCAGTATTACCGACGGCCAGGCCGATGTGGTGGTTAATATGGAAAATGTGGACGACGCGGGCAGAGCTCAGATCGAGGATATCGTAAAGCGGAAAACCGGGATCTCCGGAGAGAATATTGTGATTACGCCGGCGGCGCAGACGGAGTAAGCGGTTGACGAATGCGTGATTTTTCTGTATGATAAAAAAGACTATCGGATAAGGCGCGGATTCCTTATGGAAAC
>CAKROP010000159.1 GCA_934373375.1 uncultured Anaerosacchariphilus sp. | reverse complement strand
CCATACCCCATCTCCGCCTTTGCTCCCAGCACCGCAAGCATACCTGCGCCGCCCAGAACCCCCAGCGTCACCATAACCGCGAACAGAAGCAGCGCAAACAGGTATTTCGCCTGCACCAGCTGCTTTGGCGTCAGAGGAAGGGTCAGCGCGTACCGGTTAAAATGGGACGCCTCGTCGTAGGAGGCTGTCGTAATGAAAAGCATCAGTCCATATACCAGAAGCAGGCTGGACAGCATGGTTGGATTGTTTGTAACCAGGCCCCAGATCACCAGGCACACCATGCAAATCAGATAGATCTTACCCATCTGCCGCAGTGTATACAAGTCCTTCAAAATCAGTCCTTTCATCCCGCACACCTCTCATTTCCCGGCTTTCCTGCCGTATAAAGAAGAATATCCTCCAAGCTTGCCCGATCCATAACCAGATGCTCATTTGCCTCCAGCCCTTCCCGGCTCCGCACCAGCACCTCGGTATCGAACCGGCCCCGGCGGACGCCCACCACGATGGCCGGATTCAGCTTCGCGGCCTCTTCGGCGCTGCACCGGATCAAGGCGTATTCCTCCAACAGTGTATCCCTGTCTTCATACAGAAGAAGCTCCCCTTTATGAATCAGCAAAATGTAATCCGCGATCTTCTCAATATCGCTGGTAATATGGGAGGACAGGAACACCGTATGCCGCTCGTCCATAACAAATTCCCGGAGTATGTCAAGGATCTCGGCACGCACCACAGGATCAAGACCGCTAAGCGCCTCATCGAGAATCAGAAGCCGGGCCTGATGGGACAGAGCCGCCGCAATGGAAAGCTTCATTTTCATGCCTCTGGAATATTCTCTGATCTTCTGCTTCTCCGGGAGGCCGAACCGATCACAGAGCTTTCCAAAGCGCTCCTCCTGCCAGCCTCTGTAAATGGCCTTGAGCATCCGGTTCACATCCCGCCGGTTCAGATAATCCGGAAAGCAGTTCTCATCAAAGACCACGCCGATCTGTTCTTTCAATGTCTCATCCTTTGCGCCGTCCGGCTCGCCAAGCAGTGTAACCTCTCCATCGTCCCGCTTAAGCAGGCCCAGAATTATCTTCATGGTCGTGCTTTTTCCCGCGCCATTCTCTCCGATAAAGCCCACGACGCTGCCCTCTGGGATCTGAAAGCTCACATCCTTCAACGCAAAACCCGGATACTGCTTCGTCAGATGTCTTACTTCTATGGCACTGTTCATATTCATGCCTCCTCAAATAGTAATTTTAAAATATCTACAAGCTCCGTCTCGTCCATACCACACTGTCTGGCCGCGTCCACTGCCGCCTGCAGGTGCCCTTCCACGACCCGCAACCGCTCCTCCCGGACGAATTCCTGATCCGCTTCCTTTACGAAGCTTCCCTTACCTACTACCGTGGTAATAAAGCCCTCCCGCTCCAGCTCCTCGTAGGCCCGCTTGGTGGTAATCACGCTGATCCGAAGCTCCTTTGCCAGAAGCCGCATGGAGGGCAGTGCCTCTCCCGGCTTCAGGGTTCCGTTCATGATCTGCCCTTTCACCTGGGCCATGATCTGCTCATAGATAGGTTTGCCGCTGGAATTGCTGATGATGATATTCATAGGCTGTTTCCCTTGCTTTCTTTATGT
Organism: uncultured Anaerosacchariphilus sp.; assembly: GCA_934373375.1. Taxonomy (GTDB): domain Bacteria; phylum Bacillota; class Clostridia; order Lachnospirales; family Lachnospiraceae; genus Laedolimicola. Next base: position 3,982 of record CAKROP010000159.1, on the reverse strand, counting down.
GTATCGTGTTTATATAATGTATATATCATATATATACATTATAGTCAAGCACTTTTTATTTCTGTTTATCAAATTGATGCTGCCGGATGCTCCTTGCGGATATTTTGCCGCAAAAAGCGCCTGCCTCCGGTTTTCCGAAAGCAGGCGTCTGTACACCCTGTCTGTCTTATTTTGTTTTAATAATATCTTCTCACCGAAAGAATACTCCGGTAGGTAGCCGAGCTGATCTTGATGCCGGTCTTGGCTGTGCTGGCATGGACGATACGTCCGCCGCCGATGTAGATCCCCACATGGCCGCCATAGTAAATGATATCTCCGGCCTGGGCTTCGGAATAGCTGACCGCCTTACCGGAATGTCCCTGGGCGTCAGACTGCCGGGGAATGGAGATGCCAAAATTCTGGTAAACCGCCCAGGTAAAGCCGGAGCAGTCCGCGCCGTTCGTCAGGCTGGTGCCGCCGGATACATAGGGATTACCCACAAACTTCAGGGCATAGCTTGCAATCGCCGCGCCGGATCCGCCTCCGGAAACGGATGCGGAAGATCCGGAGCTGCTGCTTCCGGAACTGGAACTGCCCGAACCGGAATTCGATCCGGCGGAAATGGTGCCGGACTTGGATGCTTCACTGTTTTTCGCCGCTGCTGCAGCCGCTTCCGCTTCCTTTCTCTTCCGCTCAGCTTCCAGCTTCTTGAGCTGCTTCTGCTGATCCTGCAGCTGCTTCTTATAGGTCGCTGCCTGGGACTTGGCCGCGGCCAATTGATTATCATAGTCGGCCTGCTCTGCCTTCTTCTGGGCCAGTGCAGTCTCCGTGGAACTCTTCTGTTCCTCGTACTCCGCCTGCAGATCCTCCATATCAGCCTTTTCCTGCTCCAGCTCCTCCAGGAGATCCGCTACCTCCTGCTTGGTCTCCTGATATTCCAGGAACATTTCCCGATCCTTGGTCTGAATCTCCTGGGCGAAATCCGCCCGGTTCAGAAAATCGGAGAAATTCTCCGCCTGCAGGAACAGGGACAGGTAATCCATATCTCCCTCTTCGTATATGTACTGAATCCGAAGCTTCATGGCTTCGTACTGCTCTTCCTCTTTCTGCTTGGCCGCCTCGTAATCAGCCTGGGCCTGCTCCACTTCTTCGGCCTTGGCCTCAATATCGCTCTCCAGCAGCTGAATATTCAGCACCAGCTTCGTCAGTTCGGAATTCAGGGAATTCACCTGACTCAGTATGCTGTTCCGCTGGCCCTCGATGGACTTCATCTGGGAATTGATCTGGTCTAACTGCTTCTGGGTAGCCTGCTGCTGTTTCTTAATCTCGGACTCAGTGGTGGCCGACGCTGTAATGGAGAAGCCCATCACGCCCGCCAGCACAAGCGCCGCAATTTTCTTACCTGTATATCTGAATTTTTTCATCCAAATGCTCTCCGTATTCTTATGGTTTTCCCTGCTCACAAGTATCTTAATTATAGCTGGTTTTTAACCTTATTTCAAGCGATAATGGGCAATTTCAGTTTCCTTTTTCCGGGAAATTCCTGTCTACATACTTTTATCTATACAACACTTTTTTCAGAAGCTCCTGTCTGTGGCCCTGCTGCATCCCGATGCTGTTCAGAATCCAGATTTCCGGCGCTTTTTCACTGTTTTTATATATGAATATGCATATATATATTCTCATATCATCATATTTTCAAATATTGTTCTTGTCACTGATTTTTTCTTATGTTACAATAAATATAGTTTTTTCAATCATTTGAAAAAGGAGGGATCGCATTTTGAGCAGCGAACTGATGCCCGCCGATGACGAGGTTTATTATCTTTCTGAATTTTTTAAAGTATTCGCGGATTCCACACGGATCAAAATTTTATTTGTGCTCCGTGGCGGAGAACAATGTGTCAATGATATTGCCGCGGGGCTTGAAATGTCCCAGAGTTCTATCTCCCACCAGCTGCGGGTCTTAAAGCAGAACCGCCTGGTAAAGTTCCGTCGGGACGGCAAAACCATCTACTACTCTCTGGCCGACGATCATGTGGTCAATATTCTCTGCCAGGGTCTCGAGCATATCGAAGAATAAGAGATGATGTTGTCAAAAAAGCTTCCGGATTCCAAACGGTTTTTACCGCATGGATTCGGAAGCTTTTCTTTTTCATACACTATTTCCCATGAATTGCCCTGCCATACAGACAGCTATCCGTTATGATTGCGGGCAGAATTCCTTCTGCACGTTTCCTTCCAGATCCTTCCAGGAAAATGTGCCATCCTCCAGAATCATGTAGCCATGCCAGCTGTTCTCCTTCGGGATGGATACGGATCCGGGATTCAGGTAAATATAGTCCTCCGTCTCCTTACATACAGGCACATGGGTGTGTCCGTGGAGCAGAATGTCACCCTTTTTAAGCTGCGGCAGGTTCTTCTCGTTGAACACATGGCCATGGGTGGCGAAAATCATCCGCTCATTCAGATACAGAATGCAGTAGTCCGCAAGTATCGGGAATTCCAGCACCATCTGATCCACTTCCGTATCGCAGTTGCCGCGCACACACAACAGATCCTGCTTTCTGGGATTCAGCATGGCAATCACCTGCTTGGGCGCATAATCCTTCGGCAGGTCGTTGCGGGGACCGTGATACAGGATGTCGCCCAACAGCAGCAGCTTATCTGCCTTTTCCTCATCGTATGCTTTCAGAAGCTTTTCACAGTAATACGCGGAACCGTGAATATCTGACGCTATCATCAGTTTCATTTTTCATTCTCCTTTGTTATCCATTATTTTTTCTGCTGCCTTACAAACCGGATCATGCTCATGGCAGCCTTTGCTCCCTCACCGACTGCTTTGGAGATCTGCAGAAGGCCTCCGGTACAGTCTCCGGCTGCGTAAAGTCCCGGTACGTTGGTGGCCATTTCTTCGTCCACTTTGATGTTCCGCCCTTCTGTCATGGCTCCGATTTTCCGGGCCAGCTCGGCGGCTCCGGCGCTTCCCAGCGCCACAAATAAGCCATCCAGGGCAAAGGGCTCACCGTCATCGAAGGTTACGCCTTCTACCTGTTCTTCCCCATTTACGGAAATCAGCTTTTTTTCTATCACAGACACGCCCTCCGGCGCTGCTGTGGTGAGCGCTTTTCCATTGGTCAGGATCACAGCTTCGCCGACTACAGGCAGAAGCTGGCCAAGTTCATGGATGGCATAGTCCTCATTTCCCAGGACGCCCACCTTCCGGCCACGGTAAAAGAATGCGTCGCAGACCGCACAGTAACTGACGCCACGGCCTTCCAGCTTCGAAAGTCCCGGGATATTCACGGTCCTTCTCGCGGTTCCGGTAGCCAACAGGACGGTCTTCGCTTCATAGACGCCTTTTCGGCCTTCCAGCCGGAAACCGCCGTTCCAGCTGATATGAAAAATCTCATCCTCCATCAGCTCCGCGCCAAGGGTGCGCGCCTGTTTTTTGGTATTCTCCACCAGCTCGCAGCCGGATATGGGCTCCGCCATGCCGAAATAGTTTTCGATCTTGTCCGCTTTTGTCAGCGCACCGTCATCCTTGCCGATAACCAGGGTCTTTAAATTCGCCCGGCTGGTGTAAAGAGCCGCCGACAATCCGGCCGGTCCGTTGCCTACTATGATTACGTCGTATGCCATCTCAGACTCCCAGCAGATTCTTTACAGCTTCTTTGGACTGCAGACCTACGACCGTGGCTGCCGCCTGTCCATCCTTGAACAGCATCAGGGTCGGAATGCTCATGACGCGGAACTTCTGCGCCAGTCCCATGTTCTCATCCACATTCAGCTTGCCGAACTTTACGCCCTGCACTTCTTCTGCCAGTTCATCGATGATGGGGCCCTGCATCTGGCACGGTCCGCACCATACTGCCCAGAAATCCACAAGTACGGGGACATCGGACTTCAGCACCTCTGTTTCAAAATTCGCCTCTGTAATCTCTATAACTGCCATCATGATAACCTCCTTATATGAGCCCGCTGCCGGGATCTCCCGACCCGG
>CAKROP010000158.1 GCA_934373375.1 uncultured Anaerosacchariphilus sp. | reverse complement strand
GACGGCATCCGCAAGTGGTTCACCGCCTCGCTGACCGGTATGGGCAATCTGCTGGATCTGATAACGGAAAGCCCCGCTCTGACCGGCACGACAGAATAAGGAGAAGAATATGACAGAACAGAAAATGAACATGACAGATGAGCAATTGGCGCAGGAACTGCGCAAAAGCAAGGGCGGCAAGCTGGGTGGAAAAATTCTCTCGCTGCTGGGCGGGGTGATTGCAGTGGCAGGTATGATCCTGGGCGGCAACCTTGTGCTGGTTGTTATCGGCGGAGTGGTTCTCGGCCTGGGGCAGATGGTACAGGGCAAGTCCGGGGAGCAGGCAGGACGGCAGACCTTCGACGCCATTGCGCCGGACATCGTGGGCGCTGCCCTTGAAAACGTGCAGATGAACCCTACGCCGCATCTTCTGGACGCAGAGGACACGAACATTCCCCTGCCCAGCCACACCCATTGCAGCGGCAGCGGGTATATCCGTGGAACATATTGCGGCCTGACCGTGGAGCTGTGTACCGTCAGATTGACGGAAGTCAGCGAGTTTCAGCGGGAGGAGACCGGCCTGTGGGAGAAGAACGAGCAGGTGGTCTACACCGGCCAGTGGATGCTGTGCGAGCTGAACCGGGAATTCCCAACGTGGCTGACCATCTGGCCGCGGGACAAAATGGATAAGCTGTTCAACGCCCGAACGATCAAGACAGGCAATGAGATGTTTGATAAACGATTTAATCTGAGCAGCGACGATGCGCAGGCGGCCCTTTGCATCCTGAACCCCGGCCTCATCGAGCAGATCCTGGCACTGGCAGATTCCTCCTTCGGTAAATTTGCCGTGAATCTCAATCCGGACGGCAGGTTCTATCTTGCCGTCCACAGCGGTCGCGGTTTTTTTGATATCGGCAAGGGTCGGGAGATGCCGGATCAGCTGCGCCAGCGCTTTGCCTGTGAACTACGCTGGTTCACAGATTTAATCGACGCATTCCGCGACGTGTAAAGGAGGTGGGGTATATGCCTTTTGGGCTCGCTGTTGTGCTGCTGTTACTGTCGTTGCTGGGAATTGGTCTCTCCCGACATTACCTGCGGAAACCGGTTCAAATCGTCTGCGTTATGCTCTGCGTCCTGCTGGCAGTGGTATGTGCCGCTTATATTGGACTGACCATTTTGTTTGTGGATGCCGTGCGGAACCAACCGCCGGTATCGTAAAAAGGAATCCCCGCCCATGGCGGCAGGAAGGAGGACGTATGAAGAGTATGAAAGTAATCGTGATCGGTTTCATTCTTGCGGTAGTGCTTGTGGCATGGCCCGTGGAATATACGCGGTATATTACAGCGGGAACCGGCTTTGTTCTCGGGGCTGTGCTTGTGGCATGGCTCGGGGTCCGCCAGCGGAAAGGCGTATGGAAGGGATACGAGGATGACGTGCGGCGGTACACGGGCACCACGATGATGAAGGTGGTATGGATCGAGGAATCGGTCGATGAAAGGTGGGAGCACCAGGAGGACGGCAGTGATCGGCTGCGCCGGGAGACGGTCTATCTTCCAACCTATGAGTACACTGTAAATGGCAGGACCTACCGCTACGCAAGCCGTCAGACGGTGTCCGGCAAGCGGGAGCTGGGGCGGCAGGTGGTGGGATATTATGACCCCAAACAGCCCGGCCGCATTACGGAAGACAGACCTCGAAAGCCCGTTTTCGGAGGATTCCTTTTCTTCGCTTTTGCTGTGTTCCTGCTGTGGTTCGGCATTATGACCTTCACCGGTCAGGTCTCTATTTCCTGATACCGAATATCCAGAATCAAATAGAAGCAAAAAGCGAAGGCACCCAAAATGCCTTCGCTTTTTACTTCTATTTTTTACAGCTTAATATTCTTGAAAAGGTCTCCCAGGGTGGTAGTCAGCTCCTCCGCCTTCGGGATTTCGATTTTTTCTTCCGGAAGATCTTCCGCAGCGGTTTCGTTCAGGGCCTTCATGCTCAGGGACAGCTTACCGTCCTTGATAGCGATAACCTTTACCTTTACGGTGTCGCCGACCTTCAGGACTACGTCCGGGCTCTTGATACGCTTTTCGGAAATCTGGGATACATGTACCAGTCCGGAGAGACCGTCGCCCAGATCGATGAATGCGCCGTAGGGCTGGATACTCTCGACCTTTCCTTCCGCTACCAGACCGACCTGTACGCTGGCCAGCTTTGACCGACGTTCCTCTGCAGCCTTTTCGCGAAGCAGCTCTCTTGCGGAGAGAACCAGCTTCTGGTTCTCCGGATCTGCAGTGATAACCTGTACCTGGATCTTCTTATTCAGCCAGTCCTCCAGATTCTCCACATAGCCCAGAGAAAGCTTGGAAGCCGGGATAAAGCCGCGGATCCCTTCTACGTAAGCGACTACGCCGGACTTGACAATGCCGCCGATTTTTACGGTGAGAACGGTCTTGTCCTCCAGATACTGTACCAGAGTCTGCCACGCCGGATCTGTGATGTCAGCCACATCATTCTCCTGTGTATCCTGGAAGGAAGCCTCCAGCTCTTCCTTGAAATCGTCCATTGTTGTTTTTTCTTCCATTTCCCAATACCTCATTTCCTATAAAATTCAGATTACAGACAGATTTCTGAGAAATCCGCTGTCCAATAGTTCTATTATATGGTAAAATGGTGCAAAAAGCAAACGGAATCAGGAGAAAAATAGATGAATCGAGTGAAAATAAGAAAGATTGTTTTTGGAGAGGGAAGACCGAAGATCTGCGTTCCGATAACAGGCCGTACCCGGGAGGAGATTGCGCTTCGGACGGCGGAACTGAAAGCGGTAGAGCCGGATCTGGCGGAATGGCGGGCAGACTGGTATGAGGAAGTATTTGACAGGAAAAAACTGGAAAGCATGTTGGTGTGGCTGCGCAAAGAACTGGGTGAGCTGCCGCTTCTGGTGACCTTCCGGACGAAAGAGGAGGGCGGCGAGCAGAGTGTTAGCCTGGAGGATTACGCGGCATTTTTAAGGACGGTCCTTATGTCCGGACAGGCGGATCTCATCGACGTAGAGCTGTTCCGGGGAGAGATGCTGCTTCAGGATATCTGCAAGGAGGCAAAGGTGCAGGGGGTAAAGGTGATTGCCTCCAGCCATGATTTCGAAAAGACTCCTGCAAAAGAGGAGATCCTTGCCCGGCTAATCCGGATGCAGGACTGCGGAGCGGATCTTTTGAAGCTTGCGGTCATGCCCCGGGACGCAGGCGACGTGCTGACTCTTCTGTCTGCCACTTGGGAAATGAAGGAGCAGTATGCAAAGCAGCCCGTTGTCACCATGTCCATGGGGGCAAAAGGCGCAGTGAGCCGTCTGGCAGGAGAAGTCTTCGGCTCCGTTATGACCTTCGGAAGCGCAGGCGTAGCTTCCGCGCCGGGGCAGGTGAGCGTGCCGGAGCTGAAGGCGGCGTTGGAGGTGCTGCGGCAGCAGGAGTGAGAGGCTTTTATATCTGCTGTGCTGACTTTTGATGGAATTAGAAAAGCATAGGATAATTTTTTCTAAAATAAGTAGATGGCAAAATAGGGAGCCGGGCATAGATCATGCATAATCTGTGAATAAGAAATAGAGAATGTGGTGATTTAATGAACAATCCCACCATAGAAAATGTACTGAACCTGGCCCTGGACGCCACCCCACAGGAGCGCGCCCGCTCTGAAAATCTGGACGTAGGCTTCGACAGTGCGGAAAAAACCTGGGAGCTGATTGTGAAATATTCCGGGCCGCTGGATGAGCTTCAGCAGGCTGGCATTACGGTGACGGAGCTTCTGAATGAATATGCAGTGCTGCTTGTGCCGGAAAATCTGGTGGAGCTTCTGGCAGGCGTTCCGGAAATCGAATATATCGAAAAACCAAAGAGGCTGTTTTTCTCTGTGAATCAGGGAAAGACAGCCTCCTGCATTCCGGCGGTCCAAAGCGGGCAGTATGGCCTGTACGGGGAGGGCGTGCTGGTGGCGCTGCTGGATTCGGGGGTGGATTACGCCCACCCGGATTTTCGAAATGAGGATGGTACAACGCGGATTGTGGCGCTGTGGGATCAGACGATACCAGGCAGACCGCCTGAGGGCTACCGTATCGGCACGGAATATACGGCTCGGGAGATCGACGAAGCGTTGACGGCAGAGACGGAGGCGCAGCGTTACGCCCTGGTGCCGAGCCGGGATATAAGCGGCCATGGCACCAGGGTTCTCGGCATTGCGGCGGGCAATGGCCGGGCCAGCGGCGGACGCTACCGGGGAATCGCAAGCCGCAGTCCGATCCTGGCCGTGAAGCTGGGGATGCCCCGGGAGGACGGCTTCCCCAGGACCACGGAGCTGATGCAGGGGCTGGACTACTGCATTCGAAAGGCACTGGAGCTTCGCCTGCCCGTGGCAGTGAATATCAGTATCGGCAATACCTATGGAGCTCATGACGGCACATCCCTTCTGGAAACCTATATTGCGGACATCGCCAATGTCTGGAAATCTGTTATATGTATCGGTACGGGAAATGAAGGGTATGCAGCCGGGCACACTGCGGGTGTTCTGCGGCGACAGACGTCGGAGATGATAGAGCTGGCTGTGGGCGAATACGAAACCGCTTTCAGTATCCAGATCTGGAAATCATATCTGGATGAAGCTGATATCACACTGATAAGCCCGGGCGGGAGAAGAGCCGGACCAATCCAGAAGGTTCTGGGGGCTCAGCGCTTTCTGCTGGAGGAGACAGAGATTCTGCTGTATTACGGGGAACCGTCGCCCTACAGCCAGTCCCAGGAGATATATCTGGAGCTGCTGCCCCGAGGCGATTACGTGGACACCGGTGTCTGGACACTTATGCTGTCCGCCGGAGCGGTTCGGGATGGCCGTTATCACATCTGGCTTCCCAACGCTGTCGTCCTGAACGGCGGCACCCGGTTCTTACACCCATCTGCAGACACCACCCTCACGATTCCATCCACAGCCCGCCGTGTCGCAGCCGTCGGCGCCTACGACAGCCGCACGCTTACTTACGCTGATTTCTCCGGCCGCGGTAACACCCGCGATCTCCGCGAGAAGCCCATCCTTGCCGCCCCCGGCGTCCGAATCCTGACCACTGCTCCCGGCGGAACCTACGCCGAAGCCACCGGCACATCCTTTGCCACCCCCTTCGTCACCGGCGCGTCCGCCCTGCTGATGGAGTGGGGCATCACAAAAGGCCACGACCCCTACCTATACGGTGAAAAGGCCATTGCCTACCTAAAAAAAGGCACTCGGTCCCTGCCGGCCTTTTCGGAGTATCCAAATCCCCAGGTGGGGTGGGGGTCGGACGTTATAATAAGGTTACATGGAAGAAAGCCAGTAAAATCAAGTGTTTCCGTTCATTTTCTCTAAATAGAAACGGAACATTTTCTACATGATTTCGAGGACAATCTGCCCGGGTTGGACTGGGAATAATGTGGAAGGAGAGTTTATAGCAATGATGTTCGAGGGAATAGTGTGGTCTCATATTCACAAAATGCAAATTTTATGATAACATACACTTATATTACATAAGAGGGGGGAGAGGTATGGAGGTATTTTGGATTACAATTATAATAATTACAGTGCTTGTAGCAGTTTTTTCAATAATAGCATTTAAGATAGGAAATAAGAAACT
>CAKROP010000157.1 GCA_934373375.1 uncultured Anaerosacchariphilus sp. | reverse complement strand
CTGAACGAGAACGGATACATCGTTCCGGGTCTGGGCGACGCAGGCGACAGAATTTTTGGAACCAAGTAAATTACCGGAGGTAAGAGGCATGGGTGACAAGCGGAAGGATTACATCAGCTGGGATGAATATTTCATGGGCGTGGCGCTGCTTTCCGGGATGCGGTCCAAGGATCCCGGTACTCAGGTGGGAGCCTGTATCGTCAGCCAGGATAACAAGATTCTGTCTATGGGTTATAACGGATTTCCAAAGGGCTGCGACGACGACGAGTTCCCCTGGGCGCGTACGGCGGAGACAGCCAACGAGACCAAGTATCCCTTTGTGACTCATGCGGAACTGAATGCTATTCTCAATTACCGGGGCGGCAGCCTGGAGGGCGCAAAGATCTATGTGGCCCTGTTTCCCTGCAATGAATGTGCCAAGGCCATCATTCAGGCAGGCCTGAAGACTGTCGTCTATGCCTGCGACAAATACGCGGACACCGCCGCTGTGCTGGCGTCCAAGCGCATGTTCCGGGCGGCGGGCGTGGAGCTGGTGCCCTATCGCCATACGGGACGGCAGATTACGCTGGAAGTGTAAAGAGAATATAGAAAATAAGAAAACGCCGGTGCGTGAGGAAGAAACTCTCACGCATCGGCGCTTTTTTAGTCCTCCGGCCAATACCCCTCCAGCGCAGGCAGCAGCGCCCCATCATAAATCAGCCGCAGCAGCGCGTCCAGTTTCCGGAGAGAATCCAGAAGCTGTTCCGATGTAATCAGCTTCTTCTCCACCGCCTCGGCCAGCTCGTCCAGATCCACCACCTTGATGAGTCCGGAAGGATAAATCAGCACATCCGCCAGCAGATCCGTGAAGGTGAAGGTATCCGTGTCCGCGTCATACTCTGTGGCAATGATATCGCAGTACCAGCAGATCAGCTTCCCCTGATGGTCAATGAAACGACTGACCTTCCAGCCTTCCTTCAGTAGAAAACAGGACGCGCCGTGATGCAGCTCCTTTTTGGGCTTAATGGTCGTCCATCGGGTCACCAGCAGCCGGTCGCTGCGGTGGACGACCACGTCCTTTTCCAGACGCAGGGTTTCCAGAGGGATTAGACGTTTGCGAATCAGGGTGGGATGTTGTACCATGGCGGGGCCTCCTTTTACTGATGGTTTTTTACAAGCGTGAGGGAATCGTTTTCTACATACTCCTTTTCCGCGGAGCGGCGGTTGTAATAGGTTCTTTTATATACATCCGGATCCGCCACCAGCAGAAACTCCGAGGGCGTGTATCCGGTGATTTCCTTGAACACCCGGTTGAAGGTGCGGATATTGTTGAAGCCGCAGGACAGGGCCACGTCCGTAATCTTTTTGCCGGTGTTCCGAAGCTGTGAAGCAGCCCGTTCCACTCGGACCAGGTTCAGATAAGTGACGAAATTAATGCCCATGAGCTTCTTAAAGGTCTTGGAGAAATGGCTGTTGCTGAAATTCATCCGGGAGGCAGCGAATTCCAGAGTAATATTGTCGGCATAATGTTCGTCCATATAGGACAGCAGATCCAGCAGATCCTCCAGCATCCGGGAGCGCCGGTCATCGGGAAGCTGCTCGGCGTCGGTTCGGGGATGACAGCGTTTTAGGAGCGCCCAGAAGGCCTGAATGGAAGAACTGACCACTTCCTGGTAAAATGGCTTTTTCTGTTCCAGCTCCCGGGAAACCGTGTCGATGAGATCTGTAAGCCGCCCGGAGAGTCCGAAAGTGTCCAGCTCTGCTTTGGTGATGAGCGGATGCATAAAGCCCGGATTCTGAAAAAGCGGCCCGAGAATGGACGTATCGAAGATAAGAAAATCCAGCACATTGTCCATCCCATGGGAATCGCTGTAATGGATCATCCCGCTCTCGCAGACGGTCAGATCCCCGGCGTGCGCCAGAAAGGTCTGATCGGTAATGCTTAAAAGACAGGAGCCCGAGCGCACGTAGATCAGCTCAATTTCCTTATGCCAGTGGGCCAGAAATCCCACATTTTCATAACGGGAATGCCAGACCATATAGTCAGAGTCATAGTTTCGCACTTCATGGAAAGCTTTCATAATAAAAAATCTCCTGCCACGTAAAAATTCGGTCGAAAGTGATAAAAGGTGTTCCTTTTATATAGAAGAAGTATAACAACTAGCACAAAAAATGTCCATATCATAACAGAAATTTACGTGCATTTTTTTATGGAATGTTATATAATGTGATTATCAGAAACGTGAAAATCTATTTTTATAAAATGGAGGGTTTAAAAAGTGGCAAAATCTAGATTAATTGGCGATTATCCTGTAATCGGTATCCGTCCGACTATCGACGGAAGAAGAGGAGCTCTCGATGTAAGAGGATCCCTGGAAGAGCAGACCATGGGTATGGCAAAGGCAGCGGCAAAGCTGTTTGAGGAGAATATCCGTTATTCCAACGGTGAGCCGGTAAAGGTAGTTATCGCAGACACCACCATCGGTCGTGTAGGCGAGGCAGCTGCCTGCGCAGACAAGTTCCGTAAAGCAGGCGTAGACATTACCCTGACCGTTACTCCCTGCTGGTGCTACGGCTCCGAGACCATGGACACCGACCCGTTGACCATCAAGGGCGTATGGGGACTGAACGCTACCGAGAGACCGGGCGCTGTATACCTGGCTTCCGTACTGGCTACGCATGCACAGAAGGGACTTCCGGCATTCGGTATCTACGGACATGACGTTCAGGACGCCGACGACGAGACTATCCCGGAGGACGTAAAGGCAAAGCTTCTCCGCTTTGGCCGCGCCGCAGTGGCAGCAGCAAGCATGAGAGGAAAATCCTACCTGCAGATCGGTTCCGTTACCATGGGTATCGGCGGATCCATCATCAGCCCGGAATTCATCGAGGAATATCTGGGAATGCGTGTGGAGTCTGTAGACGAGGTTGAAATTATCCGTCGTATGACAGAGGGTATCTACGATCATGAAGAGTTTGAGAAGGCTCTGAAGTGGGCGAAAGAGACCTGTACTATCGGCTTTGACAAGAACCCGCCTGAGCTTCAGATGACTGAGGAGCAGAAGGAAGAGCAGTTCGAGTTTGTTGTAAAGATGGCAGTTATCATCAAAGAGCTGATGAACGGCTGCGACAAGCTGGATCCGAAATTCTCTGAGGAAGCTATCGGACACAATGCTCTGGCAGCTGGTTTCCAGGGACAGAGACAGTGGACAGACTTCTACCCGAACGGAGACTTCGCAGAGGCAATGCTGAACACCTCCTTTGACTGGGAAGGCGCAAGAGAGCCGTATATCCTGGCTACTGAGAATGATGTGCTGAACGGTCTGGGTATGCTGTTCATGAAGCTGCTGACCGGCCGCGCTCAGATGTTCGCGGATGTTCGTACCTACTGGAGCGGCGACGCAGTGAAGAGAGTTACCGGCTACGATCTGGAAGGCAAGGCAAAAGAGGCTGACGGCTTTATCCATCTGATCAACTCCGGCGCATGCTGTCTGGATGCCTGCGGCGAAGTAAAGGATGAGAACGGCAACGGCACCATGAAGGAGTGGTGGAACGTTACTGAGGAAGACCAGAAGGCTATTATGGCAGCCACCACCTGGAACGCAGCGGATAACGGCTACTTCCGTGGCGGCGGATTCTCTTCCCGTTTCCTGACCAGAGCTGAGATGCCGGCTACCATGATTCGTCTGAACCTGGTAAAGGGTCTTGGACCGGTTCTGCAGATTGCAGAGGGCTGGACCATCAACCTGCCGGATGACGTATCCGATACTCTGTGGAAGAGAACAGACTACACATGGCCCTGCACATGGTTCGCACCGCGCTGCACAGGCGAGGGCGCATTCAAGACCGCTTACGATATGATGAACAACTGGGGCGCAAACCACGGCGCTATCAGCTACGGCCATATCGGCGCAGACCTGATTACCCTTTGCTCTATGCTCAGAATCCCGGTATGCATGCACAATGTTCCGGAAGAGGAGATCTTCCGTCCGGCAGCATGGAATGCATTCGGTATGGACAAAGAGGGACAGGACTTCCGTGCATGCAAGGCATACGGTCCGCTGTACAAGACTATCCGTTAATTCGAAAAGAGAAGTTACATACGGGAGCATGGAACCGTGAGGTTCCGTGCTCCTTTTACTCTACAGGAAACACTGTGCTGCGTTAAAGCATGAAAACTATGATTTCTATAGAGCAAAAAGCCCGGAAAGGAAGCTCTATTGATGAACGAACCTCATTTCGAACAATAAAAAGCGTATACCGGGGAAGATGACCAATTAACAGATAACGGGAAAAAATTGATAAAATCTGACTTGCAATATAGAGGGGACTCTGCTAAAATGAATAATGTTGCAAAAAGAGAATACTGGGCAAACCTGCTGAAAAGCAGGGACGCAAAGCCAAAAGGGTCTAAGGGTAAAACTATGACAGCCGGTTGCTATTGGAAGTCCGAAAAGAATTCTGATATGTTTGGATGCTGTGATTTGTGCGCCTGTTTTGACGCCTGTTGCAGTATTTTTTATGTAATAGGAAATATGTCGCTTGTGCGACCCGTCGCAAGCAAGCAGTGCTTGCAAAGATGCGCACTCGGCGCAATCTTTTTTATATGATAAGGGCTTTTCGAAGCTGTGTGAGCGGCATAGAAGGGTTACTTATAAGAGGGGAATGTGAGAGATCACGGAAAAACGCCGGGGCGAAAGCCATCGGCGTTTGTCTGTTGCGAAGGATCCGAAAAGAGCTGCCGCCGGCAGCTCATTTCGGACATAACAAGGTTGGACAATTGATTACTCGAAACAGTCGATGGTATCTTCTGTCGCGATGGTGATAGGCACTTTGATGTAGTAGAATGAGGGCTTCTGCTTTTTCTGAGATTTTTTTCCGGACAGGAAAACCCCGGTGGAGGTTGCGCTTTTTCGGAATCCGGGGTATGATAAGTAAGGTAAGAAAAGACAACACTGAATCAGACGAGGAGGAACGATCATGTCATTTGTTACATCAGAAAAGATGCTTTTGGACGCACAGAAGGGCGGCTACGCTGTAGGCGCTTTCAATGTGGAGAATATGGAAATGGTAATGGCCGTTATCGCGGCGGCAGAGGAACTTCGGGCGCCGCTGATGCTGCAGACTACACCGTCCACCATCAAGTATGCGGGACTGGATATGTATCTGTCCAATGTAAAGGCAGCCGCTGAGCGCGCCAGCGTTCCGGTGTGTCTGCATCTGGATCACGGCGACAGCTTTGACCTGGCTATGCGGGCATTGCGGACCGGCTACACATCCATCATGATTGACGGCTCCCACAATGTGTTTGAAGAGAATATAGCAGTGACCAAGGCCGTAGCAGACGCCTGCAGACCTTCCGGAATCCCGGTAGAGGCGGAGCTTGGCAAGGTCGGCGGCAAAGAGGACGATCTGGACGGCGGCGAGGGCAATGGTTATACGGATCCGCTGGAGGCAAAGGAATTCGTAGAACGCACCGGCGTGACTTCCCTGGCTGTTGCCATCGGAACCGCACACGGTGTATACAAGGGCGTGCCGAAGCTGGATTTGGATCGCCTGGCTGAGATCCGGAAAGTTGTAGATATTCCGTTGGTACTGCACGGCGCAAGCGGCCTGTCCGAGGAAGCGGTCGTAGAG
>CAKROP010000156.1 GCA_934373375.1 uncultured Anaerosacchariphilus sp. | reverse complement strand
GTTCCGTGCGGGCCTTCACTTTTACAGAAATGTATTCAGTTCTTCTTTCGCCTGCTCATAAGACACAAAGCGGATAGCGTGAAGCCCCAGCTTCTTCGCCGCCTCGATATTCGGCATGTTGTCGTCGATGAACACGGCCTGCTCCGGAATGATGCCGTAAGCCTCAAAAAGGCCTGTGAACGCCTCCGGATCGGGCTTATTCTTATGGGTCCGGTAGGACAGATGATAGCCGTCCATCCGCTCCAGGAAGCCCATCACGTCCCGGCGCTGCTCGTAGATATGCTTCGGCCAGTTGGACAGGGCGTAGACCTTAAGACCTCTCTCTTTCAGCTCCCGCACCCAGTCGTCGGCGTAATCATAGGGCCAGGTACACTGTCCCAGATTCTCGTATACCGCGCGGATCTCCGGCTCATAGTCCGGCGCGTTGGAGATAAAATCCCAGAGCTCTTCCTCTTCGGTCATGAGACCCTTATCGTGCTCTTCCCAGCAGGGGCTTAGGAACATCGCCTGCTCCAGGGTCCCGTAGGCAATCTCGTCCTCGCCCACGATGCTGTGCAGATACTTATCCCAGCTATAACCCATCAGCACTTTGCCCAGGTCAAAAATCACTGTATCGATCATAGATCCCTCTTATTTATTACGGAAAATGATGTCGTCGCGTCCCGGTCCGTTGGATACCATGGTGATCGGGCACTCGATGTGCTTCTCGATGAACTCCACGTACTTGCGGCAGTTCTCCGGCAGATCCTCGTACTTCTTGATGCCGCGGATGTCGCATTTCCAGCCCGGCAGTACCTCGTATACGGGCTTTGCCTTCTCAAGAAGGTGTGTGGTCGGGAAATCTGTAGTAACCTTTCCGTCGATCTCATAGCCCACGCACACCGGAATCTCATCCAGATAGCCCAGAACATCCAGAACGGTAAATGCTACGCCGGTAGCGCCCTGGATACGGCAGCCGTACTTGGAAGCTACACAGTCATACCAGCCCATTCTTCTGGGACGGCCTGTGGTAGCGCCGAACTCTCCGCCGTCGCCGCCTCTGCGTCTCAGCTCGTCTGCCTCGTCGCCGAAGATCTCGCTGACGAACGCACCTGCGCCTACAGCGCTGGAGTATGCCTTGCTGACTACGATAATCTCTTTGATCTCATAGGGCGGGATACCTGCGCCGATAGCGCCGTATGCAGCCAGAGTAGAGGAAGAAGTAACCATCGGGTAGATGCCGTGATCCGGATCCTTCATGGAGCCCAGCTGGCCCTCCAGAAGAATGTTCTTGCCCTCGTGGATGGCGTCCCACAGATATTTAGATACGTCGCATACGTACGGCTCTACCATCTTCTTATATTCCATCAGCTCCTCATAGAGCTTGTCCTCATCCAGTGCCGGCTTATGATACAGGTTCTCCAGAACCACATTTTTCTTTACGCAGACATTGGCGATCTTGTCACGCAGATAAGCCTCGTCCGCGAACAGCTCGCTGACCTGGAAGCCAACCTTTGCATATTTATCAGAATAGAAGGGCGCGATACCGGACTTGGTGGAACCAAAGGCTTTTCCTCCCAGACGTTCCTCCTCGCACTGGTCAAACAGGATATGATAGGACATCACAATCTGCGCACGGTCGGATACCAGAATCTTCGGGGTCGGAACTCCCTTCTCCACGATGCTCTGAATCTCGTTAAACAGAACCGGAATATTCAGTGCGACTCCATTTCCGATGATGCTGGTGGTGTGATTGTAAAATACACCAGACGGCAGGCTGTGCAGCGCGAACTTTCCATAATTGTTTACGATTGTGTGGCCTGCGTTTGCACCGCCCTGAAAACGGACGATGATATCAGACTCCTGGGCAAGCATATCTGTGATCTTACCCTTTCCTTCATCACCCCAGTTGGCGCCTACGATTGCTTTTACCATAGCTTGTATCCCTCCATTAGGTCTTAGACTAAAAAAATAATAACGTCAGTGCAGACGCACTGCACCGACGTTTAGTATACCTTGTTTCGCAGGAAAAGTAAATGGATTTCTTCCTATAAATTATGATTATTTATAATTTCGGCTTATGACTGCCCTTACTTTTTCGCTTTGCCCAGATATGCGGCCTTGACTTCCTCATTTTCCAAAAGCTCGGCTCCGGTTCCGGTCATGGTAATGCGGCCGGTCTCCATGACATATCCTAAGTTGGCCGCCTTCAGGGCCATGTTGGCATTCTGCTCTACTAAGAGAATGGTCACACCCTGCTTGTTGATCTCCCGGATGATGTCAAATACGCCTTTGACCACAATGGGGGCCAGTCCCAGAGACGGCTCATCCATCATGATAATCTCCGGTCTCGACATCAGCGCGCGGCCGATGGCCAGCATCTGCTGCTCACCGCCGGACAGGGTTCCGGCCAGCTGCCAGGAACGCTCCTTCAGGCGGGGAAACAGATCATAGACCCAGTTCATATCCTCATCCAGAGAATCCTTACGCATATAAGCGCCGATTTTCAGGTTCTCGGCCACGGTCATATCCGGGAATACCCGGCGTCCCTCAGGCACCAGGGTAATCCCCTTGGTTACAATCTGCTCCGTGGGCACGCCAGCCAGCTCCTCTCCCTTCAGGAGAATGCTGCCGCTCTCCGGCTTCACCAGTCCCACGATGGAACGAAGGGTAGAGCTTTTGCCTGCGCCGTTGGCTCCAATCAGGGTCACAACCTCGCCCTTGGGTACGGCGAAGCTGATATCCTTCACGGCCTTGATACCGCCGTAGGATACGTTCAAATCTTTGACTTCCAGAATATTACTCATCGTCCGCACCTCCCAGATAAGCTTCAATAACCTTCGGATTGTTCCGGATCTCCTCCGGGGTACCCTCCGCGATGGGCTTTCCGAAATCCAGCACATAGATGCGGTCAGAAATCTCCATAACCAGATCCATATGGTGTTCGATCATAAAGACAGTCAGATTGAATTTCTTACGAATCTCGTCGATGAACTCGGTCAGCTCCAGAGTCTCCTGGGGGTTCATGCCTGCCGCCGGCTCGTCCAGGAGAAGAAGCTCCGGCTTGGTGGCCAGGGCTCTGGCAATCTCCAGATGACGCTGTTTGCCGTAGGGCAGAGAGGTCGCCAGCTCATTTCTCACATCGGTCAGGCCTACGATCTCCAGAAGACGCTCCGTCTCCTCTCGCATCTTCGCCTCTTCCTTTCCATTCAGGTGGAAGGTGGCCGTAAAGATATTGCTGGTGCGCAGCATATGCTTGGCAATCAGGATGTTGTCGAATACGGTCTGGCTCTTGAACAGACGGATATTCTGGAAGGTTCTGGCGATACCAAGTCTTGTAATTTTATCCGGCGTGGGAGCCAGTACATGCTGACCTGTATACATGGCCGGATTCTCGCCCCGGTACAGCTTCTTCATCTTACCCTGCGGATGGTTCTGTACAATTTTATTGCCCTTATAGTAAATAGCGCCGTTACTGGGCGCGTATACGCCTGTGATCACATTGAAGGCTGTGGTCTTACCGGCTCCGTTAGGGCCGATGAGGGAGACGATTTCCCCCTTGTTGATCTCCAGATTCATATTGTCCACGGCAATGACACCGCCAAACTGCATGGTGATATTTTCTACCTTCAGTACATTTTCCGTACTCATTTGGAAGCGCCTCCTTCCGTTACTTTCTTTTTCTTAAATCGATTGCGGAAGAAATTCGCGATTCCTTCGATCGAAAATTCTTTGTCGCCCATGATACCCTTGCGGTAGAACAGCACGACGCACATGATGATGACCGCGAAAACCACCTTACGGAAGCCGGCGCGTAAGAAGGGCACATGGAAGCTTCCGATGTACAGGTTGTCATTGTCCAGGAAACGCAGCCACCACTCGGAGCAGGCGATGAACAGGAAGGAGCTGATGCAGCTTCCGGTTACGGAACCGATACCGCCGATGACCACAATCAGCAAAATCTCATAGGTCATCGCAGACTTGAACATGGACGCCTGAATGGTAGTCTGATACATGGCCAGCAGTCCTCCGGAGATACCCGCGAAGAAGGAGCTGATGACAAACGCCAGACGCTTATGATGGGCCAGATTGATACCCATGGCCTCCGCCGCGATTTCATCATCACGGATGGCCTTGAACGCACGGCCATAGGTAGAGTTAATCAGCATCACAATCACAGCGATACAGATACCCGACACGATGAACGGATATAATACGGACTTGAAGGCCGGGAAATTACGCAACAGGTTAGAGCCGTTAGTCAGCGGGCCAAGCTTATCCCACTGGAATACCGCGCGGATAATCTCCGCAAAGCCGAGAGTCGCGATGGCCAGATAATCGCTCTTCAGACGCAGTACCGGCAGACCGATGAGGTAAGCGAAGATCGCAGCAACAATACCGCCCGCAATCAGGGCCAGGGGTACCGGAATGGCAAACTGTACGATACCACCGTCAAAATACTGATAGACGCTGGCCCTGGATTCCACCGGAATCGTCAGGATACCGTATGTATAAGCGCCCAGCAGCATAAAGCCCGCCTGACCTAAGGAAAACAGGCCGGTGAAGCCGTTCAGCAGGTTCATGGACACTGCCACCAGCGCGTAAATCGCGCCCTTTTTCAATACTGTAAATAACATGGAACCGGACGGCAGAATCTGCTCCAGTACAAAGAGCAGAAGGAGAAGTCCTCCGATCAGGCCGACGTTCCACATGACCTTTGTCTGTTTTTTCATGACTGAACGCCTCCTTATACTTTATCAATGACTTTCTCACCAAACAGACCCGTGGGCTTGGCAATGAGAATGACAATCAACAGAGCAAAGGTGAACGCGTCAGAAAAGGTAGTCCAGCCCAGACCCTTGATGATATTTTCGCAGATACCGATAATAAACGCGCCGATGACCGCGCCCGGAATGGATCCGATGCCGCCGAATACGGCTGCGACAAAGGCCTTCAGGCCGGGCATTGCGCCTGCGGTCGGAGTAACGCCGGTGTAGTTGGTAAAGAACAGCATACTTCCGATGGCCGCCAGAAAGCTTCCGATAATGAAAGTCATACTGATGACAGAATTAATCTTGATTCCCATCAGCTGGGAGGTTTCAAAGTCACGGGAAGCCGCACGCATGGCCATACCAATCTTGGTATGCTTAATCAGGGCTACCAGAGCCAGCACCAGCACGATGGTCAGAACCGGAGTGATGACTGTCACGCGCTTGGTGGTCGCGCCGAAGACGCTGACGGTATCACTGAGCCAGGGAATGGCCGGATACTGCTGGGACAGACCGCCGGTCACATAAAGCGCCAGATTCTGCAGCAGATAGGACACACCGATGGCGGAAATCATGATGGACATTCTCGGAGCGCTTCGAAGCGGCTTATAAGCCACACGCTCCACGGTAAAGCCCAGAAGCACCGTCAGAACAATCATCAGCGGAATCGCCACATAGATAGGCATGACCGTCATGGCATATACCATAATCAGACCTGCCACCATGAAAATATCGCCGTGAGCGAAGTTAATCAGTCTCAAGATTCCGTAGACCATGGTATAGCCGATGGCAATCAGCGCATACTGTCCGCCTACGGAAATGCCTGCCATCAGGTAGGGCAGGTTCTGGTTGATCCATTCCATACAATAACCTCCAAATAACCAGGCTGAAAACAAGGGTAT
>CAKROP010000155.1 GCA_934373375.1 uncultured Anaerosacchariphilus sp. | reverse complement strand
TCATTGCCAACGCTAAGGCTCTAATCTGCTAAGGTCTCTCGGAAACAGGGTTGTTTCACGTACATTGTCTTCGCCTACCAGTTTCATGGTCAGTCGCTCCAGACCGATGCCAAGTCCGCCGTGGGGCGGCATGCCGTATTTAAAGGTATCCAGATACTGCTCCATGCCCTCCTCGGTCATGCCTCTGGCCGCAATCTTGTCAAGCAGCATCTGATAATCATGGATACGCTGACCGCCTGTGGTAATCTCCAGACCATCGAACAGCAGATCAAAACTTAAGGTGAACTTCGGATCCGCCGGGTCATCCATGGCGTAGAACGGACGCTTCTTGGACGGATAATGGGTGACAAATACAAAGTCAGAACCGTACTCCTCTTTGAAATAGCGTCCGATCAGCACTTCCTCCTCCGGCTCCAGGTCGTAGGGGTTGCGAATCTTGTGTCCGTATTTCTCGGAAGCCAGGCGCTTTGCCTCATCGAAACGGACTGCCGGAATCCTGTCAGCCTTCGGTAAAGTAATACCGAGAATCTGAAGCTCCGACGCATAATCCTTTTCCAGAAGGGCCAGCATGTACTGAATAAATCCGGTCTCCATGGCCATAATGTCCTCAAAGCTATCGATATAACCCATCTCGAAATCCAGACTGGTATACTCATTCAAGTGGCGCTTGGTGTTGTGCTTCTCCGCACGGAATACCGGGCCGGTCTCGAAGACACGGTCAAACACGCCTACCATCATCTGCTTATAGAACTGGGGGCTCTGTGCAAGCACAGCCGGGCGGTGGAAATAATCCAGACGGAACAGGTTTGATCCGCCCTCAGCGCCCTTGGCTCCGATCTTCGGGGTGTGAATTTCTGTGAAGCCCTGGCTGTAAAGGAAATCCCGGAAGGCTCTTACCACGCCCTCCTGAATCCGGAACTTTGCACGCTCTCTTACGTTCCGAAGGGAAATAGATCTGCGGTTCAGCTTGGCGTCCAGGGAAGTGTTCAGCTTCCATTTGGCAATAGGCAGCGGCATGGGCGCAGCCGGCTCAGACAATACGGTGATGCCGGTCAGGCGAAGCTCCACGCCGTGAGGGGCGCGCTCCTCCTTGCGAATCGTTCCCTCTGCCACGATACTGGACGCCTCTTTCAATGTCTTCAGATCAAAGGCTGTCACACCTTCCTCAAAGACACACTGTAACAGTCCGTCCCGCCGTCTCAAAATCACGAAGGCTACCTCGCCCATGTCGCGAATCGTGTGGACGGTGCCCTCGATTTTCACAGTCTTTCCTTCCATGTCCTCTGCGGTCACAGCCGCCAGATCTACGGTTTCCTTTTCTTTCACTCCTGTCATGAATTCCATCTTGTTTTCCTACCTTTCGAATAAATTGCCCATTGGGTTGTTTGTCTTCCGGGCAGGATATAAAAAGAACCCCGTCCCGGAATATTCCTATTCCGGGACGGGGTTTCATATTCAACAGAAATCCCGCGGTACCACCCGCATTGAAATGCGTCCGCTCTTTCGTCAGGCTCACATTTCCTCTTTTATGCCCGTAACGTGGACAGCTCCGTACCGGCCTACGTCCGAATCTGCTATGCAAATTCAGGTTCGACCGATCTGCTCCCAAGTGTTCCCGAGATGGTACTGTTCACTTCATTCACACTACCACACGGGATGGTGACTGTGAAAAGTAACATCAAGATTTCCTAATCCAAATAGCGCTCTCAGTCGGTGACGCCATATTCCTGTCGGCCTCTGAAAATCCGAGTCTTGTTCTTTGCATTTCGTTATAGTATAATCGTTTGTAGCAGTTACAAACTTTTTATGCGAGAAATATAGCACAATCTTTTTTCAATTGCAAGAGTTTTTTTCAGACTTCTTTGTGATTTTTAAATTTTTATGTGCCAGGTTCTGTTTGCCGAAATATTTTTCGTATTAACGCATTAAAATCTTAAGAATGAGGAGCAACTGATTATGGAACATCTGTACATACCGACGGATTACACCCCGGCGCTGGGGCTCTATGACACCCAGGTAGCCATCAAGACAGTCAAAGACTTTTTCCAGCAGTCCCTGGCAGAGCAGCTTTACCTGCTGCGCGTGTCCGCGCCGCTTTTCGTCACCCCGGAATCTGGTCTGAACGACAACCTGAACGGCGTGGAGCGCCCCGTCACCTTCGGCATCCGGGAGCAGAATGAGCGTCCGGCTGAGATCGTACACTCTCTGGCCAAATGGAAGCGCAACGCCCTGAAGCAGTACGGCTTCCACATCGGCGAAGGCCTCTACACCGACATGAACGCCATCCGCCGGGATGAGGACACCGACAACATTCATTCTATCTATGTGGATCAGTGGGACTGGGAGAAAATCATCCTGAAAGAGGACCGCAACGTGGAATATCTGAAGGAGACGGTACGCAAGGTTTATAAGGCCCTCAAAAAAACCGAGAAATACATGGCTATCCGCTATGATTACATCGAAGAGATTCTTCCGAAGGAAATCTTCTTCATCACCACCCAGGAGCTGGCGGATCTCTACCCGGATAAGACACCCAAGGAGCGCGAGGATATCATTGCCAAGGAAAAGGGCGCTGTCTTCCTCATGGAGATCGGCGACAAGCTGGCAAATGGCGAACCCCACGACGGACGGGCGCCGGACTATGACGACTGGCACTTGAACGGCGATATCATCGTGTGGTACCCGGTTCTGGGCCACGCGCTGGAGCTGTCCTCCATGGGTATCCGTGTGGACGAGGATTCCCTGGCACGCCAGCTGAAGCTTTCCGGCTGTGAGGACCGCGCGAAGCTGCCCTTCCAGAAGGCCATTCTGGAGAAAAAACTGCCCTACACCGTCGGCGGCGGTATCGGCCAGTCCCGTATCTGCATGTTCTATCTCCGCAAGGCTCACATCGGCGAGGTTCAGGTATCCATCTGGCCGGATGAGGTGCGGGAGAAATGCGCGAAATGCGGTATTAACCTGCTGTAAACTTGATTTCCGGCATCAAGAAGGAGCGTGCCATCAAACGATGACACGCTCCTTCTTTTACATCTCAGGCTTTGCTTTCATATGCCAGAATCTTCTGATAGATATCCTCATAGCTGATAGTACTGAAATCCGTCACATCCACCGGTATATCCAGCCCCAGGTTTATATTATATTCCTTATGGCTGATCGACGCCGTAAATTCTTCAAAGGTTGGCGCAACCCGGGATACGGAATGCAGCATCTCCGGCCGGTAGGTTTCCTTATGGTAGCTGGTCAGCAGATGTCCCGGATGTCTGTCACCCTCCTCATCCCGCTTTGCTCCTCGCCGGTAGACCGTCTCCGGATCGGTATACAGATACACGGTCACCGCGTCATAGCCGGATTCCTGAAGCAGCTCCTCCAGCTTCGGCTTATGGCGCTGATAGAAGGGATATTCAATCA
Source organism: uncultured Anaerosacchariphilus sp. (assembly GCA_934373375.1). Lineage (GTDB taxonomy): Bacteria > Bacillota > Clostridia > Lachnospirales > Lachnospiraceae > Laedolimicola. The sequence goes on along the minus strand of CAKROP010000155.1, from coordinate 2,256 downwards.
GAATGGTTTTATTCTCCCACATCCGTTTCTGAATCGTCAGATAGAACTCCTCCAGACACCACCAGTTTAATCTGTCCTTCTGCTTCTCATTGTCAAAACCAAAGATATCCCAGTTTTTTTCTTTTATCTCGTCATAGCTGATCTTTACAATTTCGTCATTTCCCAGATAGTCCAGGAAGCGGCGGGCCGTTCCGCTCTTACCGGTTCCCGGTCCGCCTGTAAAGATAAGCAGTGTTCTTGGATTCGGAAATGTTCTCTTCATAGCTCGTTTCCTAGAACTGAAAGGTTCCATCACGCATAGCCTGCACATTTTCCGGGCTGATCTTTCCTTCCATGGGACCAAACGCCGCCACGTTCAGTGCTCCGGCTGCCGCCGCAATCTCTGCGCATTCCTTCAGTTCCTTACCCTCCAGCAAAGCGCACAGAAATGCTCCGATTGAAGTATCGCCGGCGCCGGTGGGATCTACACAATTTACCTTATAAAGCCCCTGCTCTACCACCAGACCATCACGGGTATAGATCTTGGATCCTTTATCTCCGTTCTTCAGCATCAGAATCTCCAGGTTGGGGTTCTCAAAGCATTTCTTCACTGCCGCGTCCACATCATCCAGACCGGTAAGAAGCTTCAGCTCATCCAGACCCGGCGCAAAGAGATTGGTGATCTCCAAAACCGCATTGATAATCTCAAAGGATTCCTTACTCTTCTTCGGATTGGTCAGATGCTCCACCCGTACATTGGGATCAAAGCTGATCTTGGTTCCCTGGGCCTTCATGGCTCTGGCAGTCTTTACAATCTCCCAGCCATAGCTCAGACGGGCTGTCAGCGCGCAGCCCATGATATGAAGATACTTAGCTTCCTTCAGGGACGGCTCTGTCACATCGGGCATCACTGCCTTGGTTGCCGGAGTATCATCCCAATGGAACAGATATCTTCTGTCGCCCTTATTGTCGTAGGCTACAAAGGCACAGGCTGTAGAACCGTCCGGATCTACCAGAACCTTCGATACGTCTACGCCGTCCTTCTTCAGACGGTTCAGCATACACTCTCCAAAGCCGTCCTTTCCTACACCGGAAATAATTCCGCAGCTGTGTCCCATCCGCGCAACCGTAGAAATCATAATTGCCGAGGAGCCGGACGGATAGGGGCCGGAAAACAGCGCTGTCTCATTCAGAGGCTTGTCAACCTCTGTTCTCATAATCTCAACCAGGGTCTCGCCCATTGTCCAAATCTCAGCCAAGTGCCTTCACCGCCTTTTCTTTTTCCTCTTCAGACGCAAACTTCTGAATAAATTCTACTACCTCATGGTTCGGTCCGAGAATGGTGATATACTCTACACCGTGCTCCCAGTAAGGCAGGAACGCCGGTCCTTCGTTGATATAATAGCCTGCTTCTCTGATTTCCTTTACACAGGTTACGATATCGGTACAGTTCAGAGCTACGTGGTCGATAGCGCCGGTGGCGTTGGTTGCGCCTCCATCCTTCTCATAGGTCTCAATAATAATGTTGCCGTGCTCAAAGAATTTTACCGGATGTCCTCCGTAGGTAGTCTCCCATTTCAGCTTGAAGCCAAGACCCAGATAGAATTCCTCTGTCTTTTTGATATCGTCTGTAGGAATTCCGATGTGCTGATAACCTTCTACATAATTTGTAAGCATAATAAAACCCTCCTTAAACTCATAGGGCAGATACTTTTTTCAAAATACCTGCCCTTTTTTCTTGTTTTTACATTCTGACTTAGCCGTAAATGCTCTTCAGTACAGCCGGAGCCTTTCCGCTGCAATTGAAGAAATCACTCTTGCTTGCAATTTCGGCAGCAATTGCCTTACGTCCCGGTCCTGCAATCTTACGCGGGTCATACTCAGTCTCCGGAAGCGTCTTGATTGCCTCTCTGACTGCGTCGGTATATACCTTCTTCAGTCCTGTTCCCACATTGATCTTGCTCATACCCATAGCAACACATTTGCGGAAATCATCCTCCGGTACACCAGTACCGCCGTGAAGCACCAGCGCTACGTCTGTCTGCTTGCGGATCTCCTCCAGAAGGTCAAATTTGATTTCCGGAGCAGCCTTATAGAAGCCATGTGCGGTGCCGATAGCAACTGCCAGAGCATCGATTCCGGTTCTCTCTACAAATTCCTTTACCAGAGACGGATCGGTATATGCTTTTCCGGACTCCTCTACGTGGATATTGTCCTCATGACCTGCCAGCATTCCCAGCTCGGCCTCTACGGAGCAGCCGTTGATACCATACGGAC
>CAKROP010000154.1 GCA_934373375.1 uncultured Anaerosacchariphilus sp. | reverse complement strand
TTCTTTTCATTGAACACCTCCATGCTTTTTAAATGTATCTTATGGTAGGTATTAAAAAAGTTTATCAAACTTAAGAACTGTCGCAAAATTATCAAAAATAGTAGATGATTAAGCAACAGTCCTCTTTTTCTTATTTTCCAAACAAATCCGAATGTGTTCCTGTTCGAATTAGTTCCAGATATTCCTCATTCTGCCGATATATCAGCAACCAATCTGGTTGAATATGGCACTCTTTAAATCCGCTGTAATTTCCAGTTAGAAAATGCTCTCTATTTTTCTGTTCCAACGGTTCTGGAATTCTCAGTTTATCAATTATTTTCTCTAATAGTGTAAAATCAAATTTTCTCTTTTGACAAATTTTTAAGTCTTTCTTCATCTTTCCGGAATATTTGATTTTTAGCATCCATTAGTCCTCCAACATCATTTGAAGGAACTTACTGGTTGAGCCTTTAAACTCTTCTCCGTTCCCCTCTTCCAGTTCCCGCATTGCCTCTTTTGTTTCAAGATTTGGTTCGTCTTCGCCTGCTGTCACGCCCTGCAGATACGCGATTACATATTTTATCTTATAGTCCGGTACTTCTTCCAACAGTTGAATTGCTCTTTCTCTGTCACTCATATGGTGTACCTCTCTTTCTGATAATTTGTAGTTTCATTATATTGACTTTTTTCTGGTATTGCAACCAATTTGTTCATTCATAAATTTCGACTTTCACACAAAATCGCGATGATACTTCGAAAGCATTTTTTCTTCCTGTCAGCTTCTTTCCAACCGCACCATTGTCTGTATCTCATCCCCTGTCTGTTGGATTTTCCATCTTCCAAGAGCGGTACGGATCAGCAATACCATTTCCTGTGCCCGTATCGTTTTCTCTGTGTGGTTCCACGCTTGTCCTGCAGTATTCCTCACTTTTGCGTCCTCTGCTGTGACTTTTAATTCCGCTACTATTTTCTTTTCATCCTCATAATAAATATGAATTTCATCCACGGTAACCTCATCATAGCTCGCTAATGGATAATCCGCCCATTCACACAGCCATTCCGCGGCTATTCTGACCACATCCTCCGGAATATCCGTCCCTGTATTGATCTCCTGTGTCACCAGTGTATTTTTCAGCCCGAAACGTCTTTCATAAGAGACATCGCGCTCCAGCGTATAAGTTATCATTGTAAGATTCTGACTTTTTATATGGTAAAGAAATCCGCCAGATACCACTACAAGTCCCAGAAAAATCAGCATCAAATCTATCGGAAACCATTTTCCCAGAATCTAGAAAATCTGCGATGCCAAATCTGTTTTTCTTTCCCACCTTTTGTTTAGCCAGTTTCCGATGGGTTTTCCCAGCAGATAAGTTGCAATAACATAAATAATGACCGCCTGCGTCACTATCATTTTTAAATTACTTCCGGGGTTCCAGATGTCCAGATACTGCTGCACAGAATACAGCATCCATAGCAAAAAGCCATATACCAGAAACCGCATTGCATCCCCTGGCGTAAGCTTTCGCTCTTCTCTCTGAGAGCGTAGTTTGAACATTTTTCTTCTCCTTTTTGGTGGGTATCAATTGCTTTCACATTTTTCCCATAGGCAGCCAGCTTCAATTGTCGCTTTATCTCCTTCTTAGATTTTCACAGCAACTACCTTATTCAGTAGTTTATGCTCTACTCTGTGGTATATTTTTTCTATATGTTTCCGCAGTTTTTGTATAACGATTTTTAATTCTGTCTACAAGCCTCTATTTCAATGGATACATCTGTTCCCCATAATAAAAATATTCGCTGTCTACCAGATTCACCATCGGATTTTCCGTATTCTGAAGTTCTTCACCTGCGGTGATGGTTTCTATACTTCCGTCCGAAAATGAAATTTTTACGATGCGGGGATTTCCCGTCTGGCTGCCGATATCGTAAGCGTACATGGCATCCGCGTCATAGGTCAGATCTCAAATAACGGTTTCTATTTTTTCCATTATTTTTTCACTATTTTTACACTAATTTTCATTATTCTTACAGTATTCCCATCTCATTTCTTTCTCCACGTCCATACCTCACTACTACCACATAGCTTCCAGACATCTACGCCCAGGTCATCGGTTACTTCTGTGAGGATGGCCTTTGCCTGTTCTTCTGTTTCTGCCGGATAGACCAGAAGGACATTGGCGGATGGATCTGCTGTCGGGATCTGTAGTTTCGCCTCGGAGAGTGGGAAGCCTGCGCAGAAGAATTTCAGGGCAATCTCTGTGATCGCAAAACCCGTGGGATTCTGATTGATCAGATATGTGTCATATGCTTCAAATGGTCCGCCCAGATTCGCTATCGTTTCTCCATTTATAACGATACTGCCAGTCAGATTATCCTGATTTCTTCGGAGTTTTTGGAAACGATACTCATATTTCCAGACCTGACAGGAGACCTCCACCGGGATACCACTCTCCGACTGTTCTCCTACAAACAGCCAGCCTGTCCCTGTCGATTCTTTTTCAGTTTTTATCGGGTAATAATAAGATTTTACAAGATACTCTGCGGCGACCAAGATGCCGAAAATGATAAATGCCGCTATGATTTTTCGAATAATGTGTCTCTCTTTCATCGAACACCTCCAAGCGGAATCCGCCGATTCATGTCACGGGTAAATAGTGATTCTCAAGCATCATTCTCTAATTTCACTATACCGAACAGAGGGAGTATTCGTCAATCATTTTTCGTCTTTCTATTCTTATTTTCTACACTCCAGCCGGTTCAGTACCAGCTGCGCGCACAGGCCGGTGAAGGCTCCGGCGATGCAGCCGGCGGTCATGAGAAATGGCAGGTAGAAGAGCATGCCTTTTCCGGCGATTGCCACTGCTACCAGCATCTGGCCGATGTTGTGGAGGACGGCGCCCAGGACGCTGGCCAGCCAGATGGCGCGGCCGCTGACCATGTGGCGGAGAAGCAGCATGCCAAGCAGGCAAAGCAGGCTTCCGGCCAGGCTGTAGAGGAAGGTCATCATGCTGCCGCCAAAGAGGGAGCCTAAGAAAATGCGGACCAGTACCACCATCAGCACCTCGCCGGAGCGGTAGCGGTAGACTGCGTAGACCGTCACGATGTTCGCCAGCCCCAGCTTCGCGCCCGGAATCGGGATAGGATTCGGAATCTGAAGCTCCACCACATATAAAATCAAAGCTGCCGCTGTCAGCAGCGCCAGCTCGGTGAGTTTTCCGGTTGTCATTCTTTTTTCTGATGGATGATCCTTCATGACGGCCCTTTCTTTTTTAACTACTAAAATATTCTTACCTATTTAAAGGTTATATGATATCTTTTCTCACATACACGTAAGAAACATAGGTGTATGAAACAATATGAACCAGAGATTATACTGTAATATTCCTTACTTATATCCTCTCTTAGAACTATCACTGACAAGATTTTCATCTGGCATTACGAAATATTTCCATTTTTAATTCGACACTGCATCCAATCCGGACACGCTCTCCCCGTCCGCATACTGAATGCTCAGCCGGTTCGGCAGACACACGATGGGGGCGGCCTCCAGCCAGTCCATGTGGACGCAGATCTGGTCGGGACAGTCCGCCGATTTCACGCGGATCCGGTGTTCCTTGATCTCAATCTCATTACTTCTGCCCTCATAGGTGACGGTAAAACTCTGATCCTCTGCCTGTTCCAAATCCAGTGTATACAGGATCTCCCCATCCTGCAGGATCTCCACCTGTCGACCGTGGCTCCGGGTCAGATTCCAGATCATGCCACCGATTCCCCCAAGGAAGATCAAAGCACAAAGCGCCGCCACGATGTAAACTGCTTTTCGATTCTGTCCCGTCTTCGTTCCTTCTTCCATTCGAACCTGTTATCCTGTTACTATTCACTCCGTTCACTATAACACGCTATGCTAAAATAGCGCCTGTGAACAATAACTTTGATCCTTTCCTGTACTTCTTTTCTTCGTTTTTCTGTCACGCAGCTCTCTACCGCTCCACGATCTCCAATCTCCGCGCCGCGTCCCGCATCTCTATCTTATCACGCAGCCCTTCCGTTGCATAGACCTTTCCGGAAGTATCCACCAGAACCAGCTCAAAGCTGTTCCCTTCGTCATTTCCATGGATCCGCCAGTACTCTACCGCATCTGCCTCTCCCATGATGTAGAGAGACGTGGACAGGGCGTCCGCCAGCATACCGTTTTTCGAAACCACGGTAACGGAAAGCAGGCCGGAATCTGCCGGGTAGCCGGTGCGGGGATCCAGGATGTGGATATAGGTCTCCCCATTCTCCTCAAAATACCGCTCATATCCGCCGGAGGTAATCACAGCCTGATTCTCCACCTCCAGCGCCAGCAGCACCTCCTCAGTCCCGCTTCCGGATCCGGATGTAATCTCCGGATTGCGGATTCCAATTTTCCAGGACGACCCATCTGGTTTCGTCCCCAGTGTCTCAATATTGCCGCCCAGGGACACAATACCCGAAGTCACGCCGTACTCCCGGTAAAGCTCCATGACCCGGTCGGAGGCGTAGCCCTTGGCGATGCCGCCCAGATCCACCTGCTGCCCCTCGCCCAGAGTCACCTGCGCTCCTTCTATCTGCATCTGCGCAGCGTCCACCAGCGAAAGCGTGCTGGAAATTTCTTCCTGTATTGGCACCTGATAGTCCCCGTCAGGGAATCCCCAGAGCTGCATCAGCGGATAGACCGTCACGTCAAAAAGGCCGCCTGTGGACTGCCGGATGCTTTCCGCTTCTTCCAGTAATTTCAAAGTATCCTCAGATACCAGAAAAGATCCCGCAGCATTCAGCTGCGAGATCTCGCTGGATTCATTTCCTGTGGAAAGCAAAGCATCCAGTCGTTCGATTTCCTTCATGGCTGCGTCCACAGCCTCCTCCGCCTTCGGTCCGTAAGCGGTAAAGCTCATAACCGTATCCATGGCGAAAAGCTGTCTGGTACAGGCTGTTTCCCTGTCCTCTTTTCCGTATTGCTGAATACAGATTGCCGCAATCAGAAGCCCCAGGGTTCCCAGAATGACTGACATGATTCGCTTCATTATCATAACCTCAAATCTATATTTTAAAACATTTCGATGATCTTAACCGGGCACTTCTCCGCGCACTTGCCGCAGCCCACGCACTTAGTATAGTCGATATGGGCCAGATTGCCGTCCACGGTAATTGCTTCGTGCTCGCACTGCTTCGCGCAGACGCCGCAGCCCAGACAGCCCGCGGTGCAGGCCTTCTTCACAGCCGGTCCACGGTCGCGGCTTGCGCAGCGCACCGCTATCTTCTTATCCGCCGGTATCAGCTCGATCAGTCCCTTCGGACAGGCCTTGGCGCATTTTCCACAGCCGGCACATTTCGTCTCGTCTACGATGGCTACGCCGTTCTCCACGCGGAGCGCGCCGAACTTGCAGGCCTCCGCGCAGGAACCAAAGCCCAGACAGCCATAATCACATTCCCAGACTGAGATACCGGAAAGTACCGCTGCCCGACAATCATGAATGCCCACATAATTACAGCGGACCTGTGTCTTATCGCAGGTTCCCGCGCAGCGCACATACGCTACTTTCCGGGCAGCGGCTTCCGCCTGCACGCCCATGATATCTCCGATTTTCTTTACCGCTTCCGCATTGCACACCGGACAGGCATTGACCGGAGCCTTGCCTTCCACGATGGCTACCGCTACCGCGTCGCAGCCTGCATAAC
>CAKROP010000153.1 GCA_934373375.1 uncultured Anaerosacchariphilus sp. | reverse complement strand
GGCCGTATCCGAGGACAGCGGAGCAGCCCAGCTGATGGGCGTCAATGTCAACGCGACCATTGCCCTGACCTTCGCCATCGGTTCCGCCCTGGCGGCCATCGCGGGCGTACTGATGTGCTCCTCCTATCCGGCCCTGACCCCGTACACCGGCTCCATGCCTGGTATCAAGGCCTTCGTGGCAGCGGTATTCGGCGGTATCGGATCCATTCCGGGAGCCTTCATCGGAGGCATTCTGTTGGGCGTCATCGAGATCTTAAGCAAGGCTTATATTTCTTCCCAGCTGGCAGACGCCATTGTGTTCGCGGTATTGATTATCGTACTGCTTGTGAAGCCTACCGGACTTCTGGGTAAGCAGATTCAGGAGAAAGTGTAGGTGAAGAAGATGAAGAAAATAAACAAACAGCTCCGCAGCAATCTGATTACATATGGAATCGTCGTTGCAGCATATATTATCGTTACCCTTTGTATGCAGGCAGGACTGATTTCCAGTCTTCTGCAGGGACTTCTGGTTCCACTGTGCGTGTATGTGATTCTGGCCATCTCCCTGAACTTGACCGTAGGTATCCTGGGAGAGCTGAGTCTGGGACACGCGGGCTTCATGTGCGCCGGAGCCTTTTCCGGAGCGCTGTTTTCCAAGATCACGGCTGACATGATTCACCCGGCGGGGCTTCGGTTCTTCCTGGCACTTTTGGTGGGAACTGCAGTAGCCGCGCTGTTCGGCTTCCTGATCGGTATTCCGGTACTTCGTCTGAAGGGCGACTACCTGGCCATCGTGACCCTGGCCTTCGGCGAGATCATTAAAAATGTGGTCAACGTCGTATTCCTGGGCCGCGACAGCGCAGGCTTCCACGTATCCACCAAGGACAGCATGTCCTTAGGCCTGGAGCCGGGCGGACAGGTGCTCATCAAGGGGCCCCAGGGAATCACCGGAACCCCCAACGATTCCACCTTCCTCATCGGAATCATCCTGATCCTGGTGACCTTATTTATCGTCATCAACCTTATCAATTCCCGTACCGGCCGCGCCATCATGGCCATCCGTGATAACCGCATCGCAGCCGAGTCCGTGGGAATCGACATTACGAAATACAAGCTTCTGGCCTTCAGTGTATCTGCGGCACTGGCAGGAACCGCAGGCGTGCTCTACGCCCACAACCTGTCCACCCTGATCGCGCTGCCGAAAAACTTCGGTTACAACATGTCCATCATGATCCTGGTATTCGTGGTACTGGGCGGCATCGGCAATATCCGCGGCTCTATCATCGCGGCCGTGGTACTGACCCTGCTTCCAGAACTCCTCCGTTCCCTGAACGACTACCGTATGCTGATTTACGCAGTCGTCCTGATCGCGACTATGATCTTCACATCCAGCCAGGGAGGCCAGGAGATTCAGGAGCGCATTAAGGCGTTTTTCAAACGCGGCAAAAAAGCAGAGGAGGTAAAATAAGATGGCATTACTGGAAGTAAAGAATCTTGGAATCTCCTTTGGCGGACTTCGCGCCGTGGATGATTTCCATATGGAGATAGAACAGGGACAGCTGTACGGTCTCATCGGCCCCAACGGCGCAGGAAAAACCACCGTATTCAATCTGCTGACCGGTGTCTATCAGCCCACCGACGGCTACATCATGCTGGACGGTGAAAATATTACCGGCAAGAAAACCATTGAAATCAATAAGCACGGCATCGCCCGTACCTTCCAGAACATCCGTCTGTTCAACGAACTGACGGTTCTGGACAATGTAAAGGTCGGACTGCACAATCATCACCAGTATTCTACCCTGACCGGTATCCTTCGTCTGCCGAAGTACTATAAAGTGGAGAAGGAGATGAATGAGCGGGCCATGGAGCTTCTGAAGGTCTTTGATCTGGATAAAGAGGCTGATTACAAGGCGTCCAACCTGCCCTACGGCAAGCAGAGAAAGCTGGAAATCGCAAGAGCACTGGCCACAGACCCGAAGCTGCTGCTTCTGGATGAACCGGCAGCCGGCATGAACCCCAACGAGACACTGGAACTGATGAAGACCATCCGCTTCGTGCGGGATGAATTCCATATGACGATTCTTCTGATTGAGCACGACATGAAGCTGGTATCCGGTATCTGCGAGAAGCTGACCGTCCTGAACTTCGGTCAGGTACTGACAGAGGGACCGACAGCAGAAGTGCTGAAAGATCCGAAGGTAATCACAGCTTACCTTGGAGAATAGGAGGAATCGAATTATGGCAATGCTGGAAGTAAAAGATATACAGGTATATTATGGCATGATACAGGCCATCAAGGGAATCTCCTTCGAGGTAAACGAGGGCGAAGTCATCGCGCTGATCGGAGCCAACGGCGCAGGCAAAACCACGACCCTGCAGACCATCACCGGCCTGATCTCCCCGAAACACGGAGAGATCCTTTTCGAAGGACAGGACATCACGAAAGTCCCGGCCCACAAAATTGTATCCATGGGAATGGCCCATGTCCCGGAAGGACGCCGCGTTTTTGCGCAGCTGAGCGTCTTAGACAACCTGAAGCTGGGCGCGTTTACCCGGAAAGATAAAGAAGAGATCGAGGAAACCCTGCTTCGTGTATACAAGCGTTTTCCCAGACTGGAAGAGCGTAAAAATCAGATGGCAGGAACCCTGTCCGGCGGTGAGCAGCAGATGCTGGCCATGGGCCGCGCCCTCATGTCCCACCCGAAGATTATCCTGATGGATGAGCCTTCCATGGGTCTGTCCCCCATCTTCGTAAACGAGATCTTTGACATCATCCGTGAAGTCAGCGAAGGCGGCACCACCGTTCTCCTGGTAGAGCAGAACGCCAAAAAAGCCCTCTCCATCGCCGACCGTGGCTATGTCCTCGAAACCGGCAACATCGTCCTGGAAGGCGACGCCAAGATGCTCCTGGACAACGATCAGGTGAAGAAGGCATACCTGGGCGAATAGACGGGCTCTGCTCCAAGCAGGCCCCGCGCAAAACAGAACTAAGAGAGTTAGCTCATAAAACAGAAGGCAGGAGTAGAAACTTTCCTAAGGAGGGCCTAATTGCGCCCGAGCGTGGAAAATTTCTACTCCTGCCTTCGTCCGTTTTAAACAAACTAAAAAATCCCGTGTGGCATTCGCCACGCGGGATTTTTGCTTATAAACTTATTTCGCCTGCTCCAGCGCCAGAGTCTTAGTCGTAGCGTCGCAAACCTCAGTCGGTCCGTAGTACTGGATAGCACCCGGATAAACAAAGCAGGTTTCAAGAGCCCACTGCTCACGATGAGCCTCGAAGAACTTGAACGGAGCGCCGTCAAGCTCAACCAGAGCCTTCTTAATAACCGGCTTATCCTCGCCATGTCTTCTCTCGATGTTCATCATCTTGGTAATCGGCATACCGCCTGCAACCCACTCATTAGCCGGCTTGGACAGATTGGAAACCTTGGAAAGGTATCCGTTGTAGCCATACTGAATCAGCATGAATGCGTTGTAACCCAGAGAGTAGCAGTAATCGGAATCGAAGTTGGACGGGAATGCGCATCTTCCTTCATATCCCAGGAAATGATGCAGGGCGCTGAACTTACCATTGTAGGTACCGGCAGCCTTTCTCTCAGCCAGCTTTGCCGCAACCATGGAGGAGAACAGCTTCTCAGACTCGATCAGGGAAACCTGAACGTTACCATGCGGGTCGCGCTCCATGAACAGCTGCTGCTGAATTGCCTGCGGCAGGATAGCGAATACAGCCATGGACTCCTTGGTCAGACCCTTCTCGATAAATGCATACTTCTCAGCCCAGGTAGCCAGAGCGTTGAACTCGTCAGCTTTGCTGCCGGCCAGAAGCTCGTTGATCTCCTGAATCAGAACGGAGAACTCCGGAACAAACTCAACCACACCCTCCGGGATGATAGCTACACCAAAGTTCATGCCCTTTGCTGCTCTCTTCTCTACAGAGTCTGCAATGTAGTCAGCGATCTGGGACAGAGACATCTTCTTCTCAGCGACTTCCTCAGAAATCAGGCAGATGTTCGGCTGAGTCTGCAGTGCGCACTCCAGAGCTACGTGAGAAGCGCTTCTTCCCATAACCTTTACAAAATGCCAGTACTTCTTAGCGGAGTTTGCGTCACGCTCGATGTTACCGATGATCTCGCTGTAGGTCTTGGTAGCAGTATCGAAACCGAAGGAGCACTCGATATCCTCATTCTTCAGGTCGCCGTCGATGGTCTTCGGGCAGCCGATAACCTGTACGCCGGTATTGTGTGCTGCAAAGTACTCAGCCAGAACTGCTGCGTTGGTATTGGAATCGTCGCCGCCGATGATAACAACTGCGGTTACGCCATGCTTCTTGCAAACCTCGGAAACGATAGCGAACTGCTCCTCAGTCTCCAGCTTGGTACGGCCGGAACCGATGATATCGAATCCGCCGGTATTTCTGTATGCGTTAATGAACTCATCGTCGAACTCTACGTAATCGTCATTGATCAGTCCGCTGGGGCCGCCCTTGAAGCCGTACAGTACGTTCTCTTTGTTGGTAGCCTTCAGTGCGTCGTAGAGACCGCAGATAACGTTGTGTCCGCCCGGAGCCTGTCCGCCGGAAAGGATAACGCCTACTACCTGCTTCTTGGGAGCAGAAGTGTTCTGGCCCTTCTCGAAGGTGATTTCCTTCTCACCGTAGGTGTTCGGGAACAGCGCTTTGATCTTGTCCTGATCCGCTACGCTCTGGGTAGCTTCGCCTTCTTTTACGCAAATATCTGCGATGCCGTTTCTGAGCATGCCCGGAAGCTTCGGAGCGTACTCATATCTGGCTTTCTGTAAAGCTGAAATTTCCATAACAAAAATCTCCTTTATAAAATATTGTAAAACATAGTTCGGTTCGATTTTAATATATTTTCGGAGAAAAGTAAACAAGTACCGGGGAAAAAGTGCAGGATTTTCGGGAGAAATAGAAATATGGGAAAAAATTTTATGAATAGTCCTTGCCAGACGGACAAAAGTATGCTATAGTCAGTACTGTCGAAAAACACAAATCGATGAACTCTGGAGAGTCTCAAGCAATGAGCGCCGAAGGTGTAACACAGATGCGAAGCGTATCTGTCTATCTCTCAGGCAAAAGGACAGGGCTTACATAAGCAGATTGTTCTACTCTTTGGAGGGCTGATTGAAAAATCAGCTCTTATTTTTTACGAATAAAAGAGAGGGAAAAAGCAATGTTGGAATTTGTGAAAGCAGTGAATGAATGGATGTGGGGATTGATTCTGCTCGTCATCCTGTGCGGTACGGGAATCTTCTTTACGTTCCGCCTGAAGTTTATCCAGGTACGGAAGTTTGGAGAGGGCTGCCGCCTTGTATTTGGACACTTTAAGTCATCCGGCGGAGAGCGGAAGGAGGGCGAGATGACCCCGTTCCAGTCTCTGGCCACAGCCATCGCGGCTCAGGTAGGTACCGGTAACCTGACCGGCGCGGCCACGGCGCTGATCGCCGGCGGTCCGGGAGCCATTTTCTGGATGTGGGTCAGCGCGTTCTTCGGAATGGCTACGATTTACGGCGAGGCGACTCTTGCCCAGGAATATAAGACCAAGAAAGACGGAGAAGTGACCGGAGGTCCGGTTTATTATATCCATCAGGCATTTAAGGGAACCTTCGGACGGGTGCTGGCCGTGATTTTCGCCATTTTTATTATCCTGGCCCTGGGCTTCATGGGCAACATGGTGCAGTCCAACTCCATCGGCGCTGCATTTTCCGGCGTCTTT
>CAKROP010000152.1 GCA_934373375.1 uncultured Anaerosacchariphilus sp. | reverse complement strand
CCGGCATCTTTTTCCCCTTTGAAGAATCCTTTTTCAATACTTCTACAAAATATTCCTGAAATCATTGAACATCACCACCAGCATCAACGCCATCAGAAGCATCAGCCCCACAAAATGCACCATTCCTTCCTTCTCCGGGTCGATTCGTTTACCGCGTCGCAGGACTTCCAGAAAGAGAAACACCAGCCGTCCGCCGTCCAGCGCCGGAATCGGCAGCAGATTCATGACTCCCAGATTAGCCGAAAGCAGAATGGAGATATTCAGCATATTCAGCCATACATAAAATCCGCCGTCAGCTTTGCTGGCCTCATAGGTATCTCCAATGGTATTCACAATTCCCACCGGACCGGAGATATCGTCGGCGCTCACCTGGCCGTGGAACATCATAGCCAGACTCTTCAGCGTGGTGCTGATCCAGTATTTCACCTCATAAGCGCTGTAATATACCGTCTGGAAAACATTTCCTTTTGTCCGCACGCCGGAACCCTGAAAGCCCAGCAGATACGTGCCATACTCGCTCATTTTCGGCTCCAGTGTCACCGCGTGGCGCTGGCCATTCCGCTCATAGGTCACGGTCACAGTCTCCCCCTGATGCATCTGCACGTAGAGACTGACCTCCCGGTACACGTGGATATGTGTCTTATTCATCTGCACAATCCGGTCTCCCGGCTGCATGCCCGCCTCCGCCGCCGGATAGCCGTCCATGACCGCTGCGATGTCCGGCGCGTCATAGCCGATGCTGCCGACGATAAAAAGCGACAGGAAAAAGGCCAGTATAAAATTGAAAATGGGACCTGCCGCCACCACGGAAATCCGGGTCCAGACGGACTTGCTGCCGAAGGAATTCTCCTCGTTGCTCTCCCCGTCCTCTCCCACCATCATGCAGGAACCGCCGAAGGGCAAAAGCTTTACGGAATATCTGGTCTCGCCAATCTGCTTGCTGAACAGTCTTGGCCCCATCCCTAAGGAAAACTCTGTCACGCCGATACCACCCCGCTTCGCCAGCAGGAAATGACCAAACTCATGAAACAGCACGATCAGGCTGAATATCAGAAGCGCAAGTATAATCTTCAACTTACCACCTGCTTTCGATAAATTCGTATACCGCCTGCTCTGTATCCAGAATCTCTTCCACAGACGGATTCTCTTTTACTTTATGATGTCCCATACAGGTCTCGATAATCTCCGGAATCTGCAGATACGCAATCTTCCGATCCAGGAATTTGGCTACCGCCCGCTCATTGGCCGCATTGTAGACCGTAGGCATGGAACCGCCCGCCGCAGCTGCGTCAAAGGCAAGCTTCAGCCCCCGGAACGTTTCCATATCCGGCTTTTCAAAGGTAATCTCTTGCAGTTTCCAGAAATCCAGACGATCACCCGGCAGAAAACGCCGCTCCGGGTAATACAGGGCATACTGAATCGGCAGCTTCATATCCGGTGTGCCAAGCTGGGCAATCACCGCGCCGTCCACAAATTCCACCATGGAATGGATGATGCTTTTGGGCTGTACCACGATCTGGATATCCTTTGGTTCCACGCCAAAAAGCCATTTGGCCTCCATCATTTCCAGACCCTTATTCACCAGAGTAGAAGAATCGATGGTAATCTTCCGGCCCATGGCCCAGTTGGGATGCTTCAGGGCGTCCTCCACCTGGATATTCTTCAGATCCTCCAGCTTCTTTCCACGGAAAGGTCCGCCGGAGGCTGTCAACAGAATTTTCTTAAGCTGGCTGCGGTTTTCACCGTTCAGGCACTGGAAAATGGCGCTGTGCTCGCTGTCCACCGGCAGAATCTTCACGCCGGTCTCTTTCGCCAGTGGTATAATGATATGCCCTGCGGTTACCAATGTTTCCTTATTGGCCAGCGCGATATCCTTTCCTGCCTTCATGGCCGCGATAGTAGGAACGATTCCTATCATTCCCACAATGGCCGTCACGACAATTTCCGCCTCCGGCAGGGTGCAGACCTCTATGAGGCCATCCATACCGGATACCACCTTCACATCCAGATCCTTCACCGCGTCGCGCAGCTCCTTCGCCTTTTCCTTGGTCCAAACTGCCACCAGACGGGGATGAAATTCCCGGATCTGCTCTTCCAGCTTCTTGATATTGCTTCCGGCTGCCAGAGACACAATCTCCAGATCACCGTTATTTCTCGCCACTTCCAGGGTCTGGGTTCCGATGGAGCCCGTAGAGCCCAAGATTGCTATTTTTTTCATCGTATTCTCCTCATTGTCTTTTGGAACTTATCGACTGAACACCAGCAGGGTCAGCGCATAAATAATCGGTGCGGTAAAAATAACACTGTCGAACCGATCCAGAATACCGCCATGACCCGGAATCAGATGTCCATAGTCCTTAATGTTATGATTTCGCTTGATCGCGGAAGCCGCCAGATCGCCAATCTGGGATACTGCTCCGCCTGCCGCGCACAGAATCACACAGCCCCGGATGTCCAGGTCAAAAATCATACCGTAGATGGCGCCTAAAAGCGCCGCGCCCACGATACCGCCGATGCCGCCCTCAATGGATTTCTTCGGACTCAAAATCGGAGCCATTTTGTGCTTTCCGATGAGCATACCCACCGCGTAGGCGCAGGTATCGCAGCCCCAGGAGCAGATAAAAATCAGGAAATACACGATAGGCGTATTCTTTCCCTCAATGGGAACCATACGGGTCTGGTACAGAAATGAAAGCATCAGCGCCACATAGACCAGTCCGAAAAACGGCGCAGTAATTTCATCAGTCTTATACTTCGGAAAGGTCACCACATAGACGCTCATCAGCACCATCAGGAAAGTGACCAGAAGCAGCGGACCCGCCAGATTCAGAGCCTCGCCCATGTATACAGTTCCGTAATAAAGCACCACGAAAATCATGCCCCAGATACCCGGCGCTTTTTTCTCCAGGCCAAATACCTTCAGGAACTCCCAGTATCCAATCAGGGAAATCAGCAGTGTGAATCCGAACAGCACCGGACCGCCCACGATACCGGTGGAAATAATAATCGCCAGCAGTACAATACCGCTTATCAGCCTTGTAAAAAACGACTTCATCTTATTCCTCCCTTACGCCGCCGTAACGCCGGTCACGCTTATTATATGCCAGAACAGCCTTTTCCAGCTCCTCTTTGGAAAAATCCGGCCAGTGTATGTCGGTAAAATAAAACTCGGAATAAGCCAGCTGCCATAAGAGATAGTTGGACAGCCGCTGCTCCCCGCTGGTGCGGATCAGAAGATCCGGATCCGGGATGCCTGCGGTATCCAGATACTCCCCAAAGGTCTCCTCGCTGATATCCGCTGCGCTTAATTTTCCAGCGTCCCGATCTGCCGCCATTTTCTTCATGGCTCGTACCATTTCGTCCCGGCTGCCGTAGTTAATGGCAATCTGGAAATTCAGGCCGTCGTTATCCTTCGACGCCTCCTCCAGCTCCGCCACACTCTTCCGGATATCCTCCGCCAGTCCGGTCTTGTCGCCGATCACGCGAACCCGCATGTGATTCTTCTCCGCGGTCTTCAGACAGTTCTTCATATAGTTCCGCAGAAGCTTCATCAGCGCGTCCACCTCGTCCTGGGGACGCTTCCAGTTCTCTGTGGAAAAGGCGTAAACTGTCAGGTATTTGATGCCCATATTCCAGGCTTCCCGGCAGATGGTTTCCACCGTTTTGGCTCCCTGGGCATGGCCGTAGTTGCGGGGCATGCCTTTGGATTTGGCCCAGCGGCCATTACCGTCCAGAATGATGGCCACATGCTGCGGAATCTTGATATCTTTTTCCATATTTTTACTTCCTCCATGTGTCTGTTGCGGCATTGTATACAATGTCCTTGAATCGCACAATGGGACGGGCAGCACAAATACACCACCCGTCCCCTCTTATTTTTTTGCGTAAAGACCCTTATACGGTCATGATCTCCTTGGACTTCTCATCCACTGCCTTATCAATATCAGCAATGTATTTATCCGTCATCTTCTGTGTCTTGGTCTCCAGATCCTTCATATCATCCTCGGAAATCTCATTGGCCTTGTTCTGCTTTTTGAATACTTCGTTGGCGTCACGGCGGATATTGCGGATAGCTACCTTGGCAGCCTCTCCCTTCTTCTTGATATCCTTTACCAGATCTTTTCTGCGCTCCTCGGTAAGCTCCGGGAATACCAGACGGATCACAGTACCGTCGTTGGACGGCGTGATACCTAAATCAGAAGTCATAATCGCCTTCTCGATGGCCTTAATCAGGCTCTTCTCCCAGGGCTGAATCTGCAGCATTCTGGGCTCCGGCACGGAGATATTACCAACCTGCTGAATCGGGGTCGGGGTTCCGTAGTAATCTACCTTCAGCTTGTCCAGTACATGCGGATTGGCACGGCCTGCGCGGATAGCTGTGAACTCACGAATCATAGCGTCGTAAGACTTTGTCATTTTTTCTTCATATACTTTTAATCTCTCATCCATGTTGAAATCCTCCGATTTATTTTATACGGTAATCCTGGTTCCGTTGAATTTACCTCTTACAGTGTCTACGATGCTGTTCTCTCCTTCAAGACCGAATACCAGCATCGGCATCTTATTCTCCATACACATGATGGAAGCGGTCAGATCCATCACAGCCAGACGCTTGTCAACCACCTCAGCGATGGAAATCTCGTCATACTTTTTGGCGTTCGGATTCACCTTCGGGTCGCTGTCGTATACGCCGTCGATGGCCTTGGCCAGCAGAATTACGTCGGCCTCGATCTCAATGGCGCGAAGGGTCGTACCGGTATCTGTGGAGAAATAGGGGTGTCCGGTGCCGCCCGCGAAGAACGCTACACCGCCCTCCTCCAGGAACGCTACTGCCTCATCCTTGGTAAACAGCTTCGCGAATCCGCCGCATACAAAGGGGGTATATACCTGCGTCTTCATTCCCACGGAACGGAAAATCTCAGAGGTATAGATACAGTTCATAACCGTAGCCAGCATGCCAATCTGGTCCGCCTTGGTACGCTCCATATTCTCGCTGGTACGGCCTCTCCAGAAATTGCCGCCGCCAATGACGATGCCCACCTGAATGCCATCATCCACCAGAGTCTTGACCTGCTTCGCCACGCCCAGAACCGTAGCCTCATCAAAGCCTGTGTGCTTCTCGCCGGCGAGAGCCTCACCGCTTAATTTCAGTAATACTCGTTTCATGTTCGGATCTCCTTTTAGTCCGCAGCGCACGCACTGCTCAATACTAGATTTAGTATATCACACATTCCCACCCTATTTCAATGAGGGATTGCGTAAGATTTCTCATTTCCGCCCTGAAAGCATAAAATACCGCCGGCATCGTAATATATTCGCTGCCGACGGTGGAATTTTTTATTTTATTTTTTTCCGTATTTCTTACTGATTCCAACGACTACGCCGCTCAAGGCCAGAAGCGCCATGGCGTTCGGGATAACCATCAAACCGTTGAAGAAATCAGCCAGCTCCCATACCAGGTCTACCTTCAGGGTGGAGCCTACGATGATAAAGGCTACGACGATGATGGAGTAAACCTTGACTGCTTTCTTACCGAACAGATACTGTACGTTAATCTGTCCGAAGAAATGCCAGCTCAGCACGGTGGAAAAGGCGAAGAACAGAAGACAAATCGCTACAAAAATGTCACCGAAGCTTCCGAAGCCTCTCACACGGTTCGTTACTCCTTACATTTCCAAATCTTTCTTATCATAACCAAAGTTCTTAATCAGAAAATCGCTGTCCCGC
>CAKROP010000151.1 GCA_934373375.1 uncultured Anaerosacchariphilus sp. | reverse complement strand
ACCCAGGACATCCTGAAATATCTGGGCGAGCATAAGCGGGAGGGCCAGGTGCTCTGCGGCTTCGCCATGGAGACTGAGGACCTGCTTGCCAACGCGAAGAAGAAGCTGGAAAACAAGAACTGTGATCTCATCTGCGCCAACAGTCTCAGAAAGGCAGGCGCGGGCTTTGGCGGCGATACCAACTGCGTGACCGTGTTGACGAAGGACGGGGAGCGAGAGCTGCCGCTGTTATCTAAGGAAGAAACAGCGCATGAGATCCTAAACGAGATTTGTAAAAAACTGGGAGCAAACGTCCAGGCTTAAGACATATCCATTTACAGACAGAGACAGAAAGGCCGTCAGACAGGGCGGCTGTAAGACATCATATAAGGAGACTTCATGTCATTCGTACATCTACACACCCATACAGAATACAGCCTTCTGGACGGGTCCAATAAGATAAAAGAATATGTGGCCCAGGTGAAGAAGCTGGGCATGACCGCCGCGGCCATCACCGACCACGGAGCCATGTTCGGCGTCATCGACTTCTACCGGGCGGCCCGGGCAGAAGGCATCAAGCCCATCCTGGGCTGCGAGGTCTATGTGGCCCCCAATTCCCGCTTCGACAAGGAGACCACCGGCGGCGACGACCGTTACTACCATCTGGTTCTGTTGGCCGAGAACAACCAGGGCTACGCCAACCTGATGAAAATCGTGTCCCGGGGTTACGTGGAAGGCTTCTATTATAAGCCCCGTGTGGACATGGAGGTACTGCAGGAGTTCCACGAGGGAATCATCGCCCTGTCTGCCTGCCTGGCAGGCGAAGTACCCCGGTACATCCAGAAGGGACTCTACGACGAAGCAAAAAAATCCGCATTAAAGTATGAAGCAGTTTTCGGAAAAGGCAATTATTTCCTGGAGCTGCAGGATCACGGCATTCCCGAGCAGAAGTCGGTCAATCAGGCGCTGCTTCGCATGAGCCAGGAGCTGAATATTCCGTTGGTAGCCACCAACGACTGTCACTATACCTATGCCCGGGACGTGAAGCCCCACGACATCCTGCTCTGTATCCAGACCGGCAAAAAGCTGGCGGACGAGGACCGGATGCGTTACGAGGGCGGCCAATATTACGTGAAATCCCCCGAGGAGATGGAGGCCTTATTTCCGTATGCGAAGGAAGCGCTGGAGAACACCGCTAAAATCGCTGAGCGCTGCAATGTAGAGATCGAGTTTGGCGTCACCAAGCTGCCGAAATATGATGTGCCGGAAGGCTACACTTCCTGGGAATACCTGAACAAGCTGTGCTTCGACGGCCTGGCCGAGCGCTATCCGGACGATGACGGCACCATGCGTGACCGTCTGACCTACGAGCTTGGCGTCATTCAGAAAATGGGCTACGTGGATTATTTCCTGATTGTCTGGGACTTCATTCATTATGCCAGAGAGCACGGCATCGCGGTGGGACCGGGACGAGGATCCGCAGCTGGAAGCATCGTTTCCTATACCATGGGAATCACCAACATCGACCCCATGCGCTACCAGCTGCTGTTCGAGCGCTTCCTGAATCCGGAGCGTGTGTCCATGCCTGATATCGACGTGGATTTCTGCTTCGAGCGCCGGCAGGAGGTCATCGACTATGTGGTCCGCAAATACGGCAAGGACCGGGTGGTACAGATCGTGACCTTTGGTACCATGGCGGCCCGGGGTGTCATCCGGGACGTGGGCCGTGTTATGGATTTGCCGTACAATTTTGTGGATTCCATCGCGAAAATGGTGCCCCAGGAGCTGAATATCACCCTGGAAAAAGCCTTGAAAATGAACCCGGAGCTTCGAAAGAGCTACGAAAATGACCCGCAGGTGCAGGAGCTCATCGACATGTCCATGCGCCTGGAGGGACTTCCGAGACACACATCCATGCATGCGGCGGGTGTCGTCATCAGCCAGAAATCCGTGGACGAATATGTACCCCTGTCCCGGGCCTCCGACGGTTCTATCACCACTCAGTTTGTCATGACTACCCTGGAAGAGCTGGGCCTTCTGAAAATGGATTTTCTGGGACTGCGTACCCTGACGGTCATTCAGGACGCGGCCCGTATGGCATCCGAGCGAACCGGACAGACGATAGACATTGATAAAATAGATTATGACGACCCGGCGGTTTACGCTTCCCTTGGAACCGGTAAGACCGACGGTGTGTTCCAGCTGGAAAGCAGCGGCATGAAGGGATTCATGAAGGAGCTGAAGCCAAAGAGCATGGAGGACGTCATTGCCGGAATTTCCCTGTACCGTCCGGGACCCATGGACTTCATTCCCCAGTACATCAAGGGTAAGGATCACCCGGAGAGCATCACCTACGACTGCCCTCAGCTGGAGGAGATCTTAAAGCCCACTTACGGCTGCATTGTCTACCAGGAGCAGGTTATGCAGATCGTACAGAAGCTGGCAGGCTATACTCTGGGACGAAGCGACCTGGTGCGCCGTGCCATGTCCAAGAAAAAGGCTTCTGTCATGGAGAAGGAACGGCAGAATTTCGTCTTCGGAAATCCGGAGGAGGGCGTGCCGGGCTGTATCGCAAACGGCATTCCTGAGCAGACAGCCCAGAAGATTTATGATGAAATGATTGATTTTGCCAAGTATGCCTTCAACAAGTCCCACGCGGCGGCTTACGCGGTGGTGGCCTATCAGACGGCCTGGCTGAAATATTATTATCCGGTGGAATTCATGGCGGCATTGATGACCTCTGTCATTGATAACTCGGGAAAGGTATCCGAATACATCCTGACCTGCCGCCAGATGGGCATCGATATTCTGCCCCCGGATATCAACGAGGGGGAGGCCCGTTTTTCCGTGTCTGACGGCGCGATCCGTTTTGCGCTATGCGCGATCAAGAGCATTGGCCGTCCGGTGGTGGAATCCATCATTGAGGAGCGGAAGCTTGGCGGACGTTTTAAGAGCCTGACAGATTTCATTGAGCGCATGGGCGGCAAGGACGTGAATAAGCGTGTGGTGGAGAACCTGATCAAGGCGGGCGCTTTAGACAGCCTCGGCGGCAACCGGCAGCAGTTTATGATAGCCTACGCAGGGATCATGGATGGCGTGGCCCAGAGCCAGAAGACTATGATGACCGGTCAGCTTTCCCTTTTTGACCTGGTGGGCGAGGAGGAAAAGGAGAGCTTCCAGACGAAACTTCCCGATGTGGACGAGTACCCCAAGGAGCTGAAGCTTTCCTTTGAAAAAGAGGTGCTGGGCGTCTATGTCAGCGGCCATCCGCTGGAGGAATATATGGACCGCTGGAAGAAAAACATCACAGCGGTGACCACAGATTTCGCCCTGGATGAGGAGAGCGGAGCTGTGAAGGTGCATGACGGGGAATCCGTCGTCATCGGCGGCATGATTACCGGCAAAACCATCAAATACACCAAGAACAATAAGGTCATGGCCTTCCTGCAGATCGAGGATCTGCTGGGTACGGTGGAAGTAGTCGTATTTCCGAATGTGTATGAGCGAAGCGCGGAAGGTTTGCAGGAGGATGCGAAGATCTTCATCAGCGGTCATGCGGACGTGGGCGACGACCGGGCGGGTAAGCTTATCTGCGACCGGATCATTCCTTTTGACGCAGGCAGAAAAGAACTGTGGATTCAGTTCCCGAATCAGGCGGCCTGTCTGGAACGGGAGCAGGAGCTGCTGACGATGCTTGCCGACAGCGACGGAAAAGATCCGGTGGTGCTTTACGCGGCGGCAGAGAAGAGCGTGAAGCGTCTTCCCGCAGGACGAAATGTAAACGCAGATCCGGAATTGATTGGAAAATTGGAAAAAAGTTTCGGTAAAGGAAATGTAAAAGTTGTAGAGAAACGTATTGAAAATATAAGGCGGATGAAGTAAAATCACATTCAAGGATGTTATAAAATGATTGGCAGTAACAGTCCAGGAGATGAGAACCCGGACGGACGCGAGGAGGAATCATTATGGCAAAAGAGATTAAAACCATCGGAGTACTGACAAGCGGCGGCGATGCGCCGGGTATGAACGCGGCAGTCCGCGCTGTAGTACGTAAGGCACTGGTAAACGGCAAACAGGTAAAAGGAATTCTCAAAGGCTATACAGGACTTCTGGACGAAGAGATTATAGATATGTCCGCAAATGATGTATCCAACACCATTGAGCGCGGCGGTACAATGCTGTTCACTTCCCGCTGTAAGGAATTCATGACCGAGGAAGGCCAGAAGCGCGGCGCAGAGATCTGCCGGAAGCACGGCATCGACGGCATCGTAGTCATCGGCGGAGACGGTTCCTTCCGTGGAGCCCAGAAGCTGGCGGCCTTAGGCATCAATACCATCGGCGTGCCGGGTACCATCGACCTGGATATCTCCTGTACCGAGTACACCATCGGCTTCGATACAGCAGTTAATACAGCCATGGAAGCCATTGACAAGGTACGTGATACCTCTACATCCCATGAGCGCTGCAGCATCATCGAGGTTATGGGACGTAACGCAGGCTATATCGCCCTGTGGTGCGGCATCGCCAACGGCGCTGAGGATATTCTGCTTCCGGAGAATTACGACTACGACGAGCAGAAGATCATCAACAACATTATCGCCAACCGGAAGCGCGGCAAAAAGCATCACATCATCGTAAACGCCGAGGGCGTCGGACATTCCACCAGTATGGCCCGCCGCATTGAAGCGGCCACCGGCATCGAGACCAGAGCCACCATTCTGGGCCACATGCAGCGAGGCGGAAGCCCCACCTGTAAAGATCGTGTCTACGCATCCATGATGGGAGCCATGGCAGCAGACCTGCTCTGCGAGGGCAAGACCAACCGCGTAGTAGGCTACCAGCACGGGCGTTTCCAGGATTTCGATATCGACGAGGCGCTTGCCATGGTAAAGGGCATCGATCCGTACCAGTATCAGGTGGCAAAAGACCTGTCCAAGCACTGTTAGGAGATATTAACTATATGATAACAAGTACAGCGAACCAGCAGGTAAAACTGCTGGTTCAGTTGAATAAAAAAAGAAAACTCCGGGACGAGCGGGGCGTATTTCTTGTAGAGGGTCCGAAAATGTTCCGGGAGGCCCCAAAGGAGCGGCTTGAGAAAGTCTATTTTTCAGAAAGCTTCTATGAAAAGCATAAAGAAGCGCTTACCAGACGGATTCAGGCGGAAAAGCCGGATTATGAGATTCTGGACGACCATGTATTCAAGACCGTCAGCGATACCCAGACGCCCCAGGGCGTACTCTGTATCGTGCGGCAGCAGGAAAGCTCGCTTGATGCACTTTTGAAGGCGGAAAAGCCGCTGTTGCTTTTACTTGAGAACCTGCAGGATCCCGGCAATCTGGGAACAATTCTCAGGACTGCAGAGGGCGCGGGCGTGACCGGCGTGATCCTGAGCAAGGGATGTGTGGATCTGTATAATCCGAAGACGATTCGATCTACGATGGGTTCCGTATATCGGGTTCCGACCCTGTATACAGAAGACCTGTGCCAGACAGTGGAAGTATTGAAAAAGCATGGAATCCGCTCCTACGCAGCACACCTGAAGGGTGCAAACTTCTATGACCAGGAGAACTACCAGAGCGGCACGGCCTTCCTCATCGGAAACGAGGGAAACGGGCTCACAGAGGAGCTGACGGAAAAGGCGGATACGCTGATTCGGATTCCAATGGAGGGACAGCTGGAGTCCCTGAACGCGGGCGTGGCGTCGGCGATTTTGATGTACGAAGCATACAGACAGAGAAGATAGGCAGAAGGTTCGGGCCGCCGGGGCGGAA
>CAKROP010000150.1 GCA_934373375.1 uncultured Anaerosacchariphilus sp. | reverse complement strand
GGTCTGACTCTGGAACTGGAGGGCGACAGCAACGACTATTTCGGCAAGGGTCTGTCCGGCGGCAAGCTGGTGGTTTATCCGCCCAGAGGCGTACATTTCAAGCAGGATGAAAATATTATCATCGGAAATGTGGCCCTCTATGGCGCGACCAGCGGCAAGGCCTACATCAACGGCGTGGCCGGCGAGCGTTTCTGCGTCCGTAATTCCGGCGCCAGTGCAGTTGTTGAGGGCGTGGGCGACCACGGCTGCGAGTACATGACCGGTGGCCGGGTGGCCGTTATCGGCAAGACGGGCAAGAACTTCGCAGCAGGTATGAGCGGCGGCGTGGCTTATGTGCTGGATGAGGACCGCGACCTGTATACAAAGCTCAATAAGAGTATGGTTCTGATTCAGGAAGTGACCGATAAATACGATGTGCTGGAGCTGAAGGGCATGATCGAGGATCATGTGGCTTACACCAACTCCGTCAAGGGAAAGGAAATCCTGAACAATTTCGGTGAGTATCTGCCGAAGTTCAAGAAGATTATCCCGCGGGATTATCAGCGGATGCTGATGACCATCGTCCAGATGGAGGAGAAGGGCTTAAGCAGTGAGCAGGCACAGATTGAAGCATTTTATGCAAACCAGCAGAAATAAGGAGGGGAGCATCATGGGAAAACCGACAGGATTTATGGAGTATGACCGGGTAAATCCAAAAGCCCAGTCTCCGAAGGAACGTATCAAGCATTTTAATGAATTCCATACCCCTCTTTCCAAAGAGGAGCAGGAAAAACAGGGATCGCGCTGCATGGCATGCGGCGTCCCCTTCTGCCAGGCAGGCATGATGATCGGCGGCATGGCCTCCGGCTGTCCGCTGCACAACTTGATTCCGGAGTGGAATGATTTACTTTACATGGGCAATTGGGAGCAGGCCTATAAGCGTCTGAAGCGTACCAGCAGCTTCCCGGAGTTCACGGGCCGCGTGTGTCCGGCTCTCTGTGAGAAGGCCTGTACCTGCAACCTGAACGGCGATCCGGTATCCACGAAGAGTAACGAATTAGCCATCATTGAAAATGCCTACAAAGAGGGCTACGCCGTACCGACGCCGCCCGGGAACCGTACCGGCAAGAAGATTGCGATTATCGGAAGCGGTCCCTCGGGACTGGCAGCAGCGGATCAGCTGAATCACAGAGGACATTCTGTGACGGTGTTCGAGCGCTTTGACCGGGTAGGCGGACTTCTCCGCTATGGCATTCCGAATATGAAGCTGGAGAAGCACATCATTGATCGGAAAATCGACATGATGAAGGCTGAGGGCGTGGAATTTGTAGTCAATACTGATGTAGGAAAGGATAAGAAGGCGGCAGAGATTCTGAAGGATTACGATCGTGTGATTCTGGCCTGCGGCGCTTCCAATCCCCGGGACATCAAGGTGCCGGGCAGAGAACTGAAGGGAATTTATTTCGCGGTAGATTTCCTCCGGGCCACCACCAAGAGTCTGCTGGATTCCAATTTCGCTGACAAGAAATTTATTTCCACCAAAGGGAAGAATGTGATGGTCATCGGCGGAGGCGACACCGGAAATGACTGTGTGGGAACCTCTATCCGACTGGGCGCAAAATCCGTCATCCAGTTGGAAATGATGCCGAAGGCTCCGGATACCCGGACTCCGAACAATCCCTGGCCCGAATGGCCGAAGGTCTGCAAGACTGATTACGGCCAGGAAGAAGCTATCGCCCTGTTCGGCTCCGACCCGCGTATCTATACCACCACAGTCAAGGAGTTCATCGGCGACAAGGCGGGTAATCTGAAGAAAGCCGTCTGCTGCAAGCTGGAGAGTAAAAAAGACGAGAAGACCGGCCGTATGATGATGGTGCCCATCGAGGGCAGCGAGTTCACCCTGGACGTGGATGTGGTACTGATTGCCGCAGGCTTCTTGGGAAGCCAGGACTATGTGACTAAGGCCTTCGGCGTAGAAGTCAATGCAAGAACGAATGTAAACACTGCTCCGGGTCAGTACAAGACCAACGTGGACCGGGTATTCACCGCAGGAGATATGCACCGGGGTCAGTCCCTGGTCGTCTGGGCCATCCGTGAAGGCCGTGAGGCCGCCTGCGCGGTGGATCTGGATCTGATGGGATATACCAGTCTGCAGGTGCAGTAAAAATCGTGAGAAAGAGAGAGAAGCGTGAAAGCCTTCTCTTTCTTTTTACGTCCTGATTTTAAATGAGAAAAATCTGCGAATTGGAAATTATGATTAATGGATAATCAGAATCCTGAATTGACAAGGAAAATTTAACGCTATATAGTAAGAAATAGGATACATTTTATTCCAAAGAATCCATGGAGGTAAAACAATGAAAAAAGTTATCGCTACAACAAATGCACCCGCAGCCATCGGCCCCTATTCCCAGGCCATCGAATACAACGGTATGGTATACGCGTCCGGCCAGATCCCGGTAAATCCGGCTACCGGCCAGGTAGAGTCTGACAACATTGAGGGCCAGGCAGACCAGTCCCTGAAGAACGTGGGAGCCATTTTAAAAGAGGCAGGTCTCGACTACAGCAACGTGATCAAGACCACCTGCTTCCTGGCAGACATCGCGGACTTCGCCAAGTTCAACGAGGTCTACAGCCGCTACTTCAAGGAAGAGGCACCGGCCAGATCCTGCGTGGCAGTGAAGGATCTGCCCAAGGGAGTGCTGTGCGAGGTCGAGGTTATCGCGGGAAGATAAAAATGTGATAAAAAAGGGAGCGCCGGGAGGTGCTTCCTTTTTGCTGTAAATTAAAAGATATTTAGATTTTGTGACTAATTAAGTCGAAAAATGGGAATAGGAAGAAATTGACAGGGTATTTCAAAAAAGATACACTGGACTCAGTGAGAAAAGTCTTCTGCTGTTACTTCAAATTAAGCAGCAGAATCTCCGGCAGGTCGCCGCTATTTTCACAAAAAATAAATGAAAAGGCGATTACGAAATGTAGAGAAAATCGTCGGAAAGAGAGGAAAAGTGAAAAAGATTCAAGAGCAAACAGGAAACGACAGTGTGTGTACGGAAGAGAAAAAGAGGAAGCTGGAGGAACTGAATGTGATTGATGATTTTCTGATGAATGCAGCAGCGTCAGATGCGGAAGGCGGAGAGGAATTCTGCAGACGGATTTTATCAACATTGCTGAGAAAAGATATTGGAAGAGTGCATGTAAACGCGCAGAAAGTCATACCGGCAGGAACGCCGTCACTCCGTGGAATTCGAATGGATGTGGAGGTTCTGGAGGAGACGGAAAGTGCATGGAATGTATATGATATTGAGCCCTGCAAATATCATAAAAAGGGACTGGAAAAATCCAATCGATTCTATCAGGCCAGAATAGACAGCAGATATCTGGAAAGTGGAGAACGAGATTTTAGAAAATTGCCAAATTTATATATCATTACCATTCTACCCTATGATCCGTTTGGAGAAGATTATATGATGTACCAGTTTTACAATCAGTGCGAGGAAGTTCCGGGGCTTGCATATGGGGATGGATTGCGGTATATTTATTTTAATACAAAGGGGAAAAAGGGCGGAAGTCCGGCGATTCAGGAGATGCTTCAGTATTTTCAGGAGAGCACGGAAACCAATGCCAAGGGTGAAAATTTACAGCGGATACACGATCACGTGAAGAAGGTAAAGGTATTGCCGGAGGTGAGAGAAGAGTTTATGAGACTGAATGATATTATTTATTATGAGAGGGAGGAAGCGGCAAAAGAAGCAAGCAAAAAAGCAGATCGAAATCGGGCGGTACAGGATATTCTGGAATTATTGAAAGAATATGGGGAGCCTTCAGAAAATTTGCAGAGCAGATTGGAAAAAGAGACAGATAATGCATTACTGAAAAAATGGCTCAAACTTGCGGCTAAATCTGAAACGTTGGAAGATTTCGAGAAAAAGATGTAGAACGAGACTCCGGGAATGAATCGACGCAGATTCATTCCCGGTTTTTTTGTTACGCCCCGCACAGCTCGCTCAGGGGATGGAAGGTATACCCCATCTCTTCCCATTTCGTCAGCAGCTCGTCGAGAATCTCCCCATTGGTTTTGGAAGTGTTGTGGAGCAGCACCACAGCGCCCGGGTGGACGCGGGTCAGGAGCTTGTCGAAGGCCTGCTCATGGGTGGGCTGGTCATCCTGCTTCCAGTCCACGTAGGCCAGGCTCCAGAAGAAGGTGTGGTAACCCAGGTCCTTCGCCATCTGCAGGTTCTTTTCACTGTAAATGCCCTGGGGCGGCCGATAGTATTTCGAGATGGGCTCGCCGGTCACTTCCTGGTAAAGAGTTTCCAGGGATTCCAGCTCCTTCGCGAAGTCCGCTTCGGTACTGATTTTGGACATATCCGGGTGGTGGTAAGTATGATTGCCCACTGTATGTCCCTCGGCCAGCATCCGTTTCACCAGATCCGGGCTGGTTTCCAGGTAATTGCCCACCACGAAGAAGGTGGCGGGCGCGTCATGCTTCTTCAGAGCGTCAAGAATTGCGGGCGTATTGCCGTTTTCAAAGCCGCAGTCGAAGGTCAGATAGAGCCTCTTTTCCGCCGTTTCTTCTATGTAATAGGCGTCGTATTCCCGGAGAGTGGCTGCGGATGCAGTGCCGGTGGGCTGGGTTCCGGGTTCACCGAAGCCCAGGCCCCAGCTTGCGGACGCTGCTCCGGATACAGGGAGTAGTGCAGCACTTCCGTCCGAAATGCGCGCGACGCCCTGACCACCGAAATAGGCCAGGGTCAGCAGCAGGGCGATGCCGAGAATGCGGAAAAACAGATGAAGGGACATGGAAGCAGCAGGTTTCATGGGCAGACTCCTTGCGTTTGAAATAGTACAGCATATGCGAAACGTCAGAAAATTATGAAAAGGACAGCAGGTCTGTATTAGAGATTTTTTCATTCTTTTTTCATAACTTTCCCATAATCTGAACACAAATTCCCAGTATGATAACAGCATCAACAGAAAACAAAAGGCTTCGCACCGGAACGGGAAAGCCGGAGGTGCTCAGATCAGGAGGAATAGACTATGAAGTATGCGAAATTAGTAGCTATGGGTTGTGCAGTCGTGCTGGGAACGGCGGGGCTTGCCGGATGCTCGAAGACCACCGATACCACACAGACTTCGGAGGCAGAGGACAGAGAGACTGTTACCGCGCAGGTGACAGCCGTGGACGGAAATACCGTAACGGCAGACCTGGGAGAGATGGCCAGCGGCGAAGCGCCGGAAAAACCGGACGGCGAGGCTCCCAGCGGCGAAGCACCGGAGAAGCCGGATGGAGAAGCACCAGGCGGCGAAGCGCCGGAGAAGCCGGACGGAGAAGCACCCAGCGGGGAAGTGCCGGAGAAGCCGGACGGAGAAGCACCCAGCGGTGAAAAGCCCAGCGGCGAGGCTCCTGAGAAGCCGGACGGAGAAGCACCCAGCGGTGAAAAGCCCAGCGGCGAAGCTCCTGAGAAGCCGGATGGAGAGACACAAAACGACGGCGCGCCTTCCAATAACGGTAATAGCAACGGCGGCGCACCGAACGGCGCTCCCGATGGTCAGGGCCAGGCGCCTTCCATGTTCACAGCTTCCGGTGAGACGGTCACATTTACCCTGACAGATAGTACGCAGATTACCGTGGAGCAGGGCGGCGAGACCACAGATGGAACTGCGGATGACATCAAAGAGGGCAGCATCCTGGAGCTGACGCTGGACGCGGATAACAATGCATTGACTGTTATCGTAAAAAATGCAGGCGGTTCGGGCATGGGCGGTAACGGCGGCCCCGGCCAGAGCGGTGATACTTCCAACGGAAC
>CAKROP010000149.1 GCA_934373375.1 uncultured Anaerosacchariphilus sp. | reverse complement strand
TCAAACCCCAGCGTCCAGTTCTCGATATAATACAAATCATATTCAATCCGCTTCCGGATGGAGGTATTGCCACGATAGCCGTTAATCTGGGCCCATCCTGTCATACCCGGACGCACCTGGTGTTTAATCATATAACGGGGAATCTCCTCCCGGAACTTCTCCACGAAAAACGGGCGCTCCGGACGGGGTCCCACCAGACTCATGTCCCCTTTTAAGATATTAAAGAGCTGCGGCAGCTCGTCTATGCTGGTCTTGCGGATGATCTTCCCCACCTTTGTGACACGGGGGTCGTTCGGCACGGTCCAGGCTCCCCGTTCCTTCTTGGGCGACTGGACGTCCATGGAGCGGAACTTGTACATCTTGAAGTTCCGGTTATGAAGTCCCACGCGCTCCTGGGCATAGATCAGAGGCCCCGGAGAGGTCAGCTTGATGGCGATGGCTGTCACCAGCATAATCGGCGAAAAGACGATGATGGCACAGACTGCCCCCACCAGATCCACCGTTCGCTTTACAAATGCATTAAATGTATTGGTCAGAGGCACATGGCGGATATTGACCACCGGAAGCCCCATCAAATCCTCCGTGTACGGACGGGTCGGGATGATATTATTGTAATCCGGAATGAACTTTGTATGCACGCCGGATTTCTCACAGACCGCCACGATATGCTCCAGCTTGGAATACTCGCTTAAGCCCAGGGTAATGGCAATCTCATCCGGCTTGGCCTTCTCCAGAACTTCTTCGATCTCCTCAGTGCGGCCAAACACCTCCACGCCCCGATACTTCATGCCCTGTTCCACATTGTCATCCAGAATCCCCATGATCTCATAGCCCCATTCCGGATTGCCCTTGATGCGGTCAATATACTCCTCCGCCGCGCGGCTGTAGCCCACCAGAATCATGTGCTTCTGGTTGAATCCCTTCTTCCGCAGCTGGTGCAGGGCCAGACGGATGGAATTGCGGGCCATGGCTTCCAGCACGATGTTGATGGCGTAGAAATAAAACAACATGGGACGTGAGAAGTTCGTCGTAAACTCGGTATTCCAGCGCAGTAAGAACATGGCCATCATAAAGATGCCAAGTCCCAGTGTATTGGCCTGTACGATCTTCTCCAGCTCCACACGCTTTCTTCTGACACTCTTGGTGGTATACATGCCAAAAGCCGCGTAAAGCGCCAGATATCCCGGCACCAGCGGAATCAGAATCAGCATATAATCCTGGAATACAAAACCGGATATATGATTCAGTAATTTAAACTGGATAGTCCACGCCAGCAGGTAGGCTGCCGCGACCACCAGCGCATCCACCAGCACGTGAAGCCGGTTAAAATGCTGCTGATTATCCTTTATCACTACTTCTCACCCACAAATCTCTTTCCGATATTCTTCCACAGCTCAAGCTGCAGCCCTGCATACGCCGGGAAATGCTTCCACATAAAGCGGACCTTTTTCTCCCGATCGCAGGTACGGATTCCCTTAAGAATCCCCCGGGCATAAGTGCCGCCCAGCTTCTTCTTACAGAAAAACAACTGCTTTGCCCCAAAGCCCACCAGCAAAAACGGCAGATTCAGCACCAGCTGAAGCAGGGGCATATTCTTATAGATAATCCATATATTATTCCGTGAACTTAGTGTCACCTTAAATTCATTATAACGGGAACCGCTGGTTCCGCTTCCGGCGTGCAGTACCCTGGCCTTTGGTACGTAGAGATTCCGGTACCCGAAGATACGCGCTCTCCAGCCGATGTCGATATCCTCCAGATAGGCGAAATGAGCTTCGTCAAAATACCCGATTTCTTCAAAAAGCGCTTTCCGGTAGACCGCCGCTCCCGCACAGGCCGCGAATACTTCATCCTGTTCTTCATAATCTGCGGAGGGCTTATCTTTTCCTCTCGCAAAAGCCCAGCCGAGGGCGCAGTAAAAATTGCCCGCGTCGTCCAGCTTCAACGGATCCTGAAGCTGAATCAGCTTGGCCTGGGCTGAAAATGCCCCCGCGTCCGCTTCCAGAGCCCCCACCAGTGCGTCCGTAAAGCCCGGCTCCACCTCGGTATCATTGTTCAAAAGAATCACATAGGGCCGCGTCGCCACCAGGATGCCTTCATTGACTGCCCGGGCAAACCCATAGTTCTGATCCATGGCCAGCACATGCGCTTCCGGGAAATGCTCTCTGGTATATTCGAGGCTTCCGTCCTTTGACGCATTGTCCACCACGATAAGCTCCGCTTTCGGCGCGTCCCGGAGTACTGCCTGCATGCAGGCTTCCATAAAAGCCATTCCATTGTAATTGGGTATCACAATGGATACCTGACTGTCAGCCTTCATACAACACCGCCCAGGGTTCATAGTAGATATGGTAACCGGATTCTGTAAGCTTCGCCGCCAGCGTCTCCACAGACACCTCTCCGCCCTCCGGCACACAGGTCTTTAAGATATCCGCCCGCACCATAAAGCAGTCCGTCGGCTGCTCCAGCTCCTGCTGCAGCACCGCCCGGTGATTGTATCCGGTATATCCGTATTTCAGACCCTTCATTCCATCGGAAAAGGGGTCCTTCACACCGCGCATCCGGATATCGCCTGCCAGCCGCTTCCGCGCGTCGTACACCCGCGCGCAGGCCAGCCCCGTATCGGGACGGTCACAACAGGCTTTCAGCACCTCATAAAACTGCGCGTTTACCCGCGTATGCTTCTGTCTCTGATTCCGAACATGCATAAAAAGCACATAACGATCTTCTGGGTTAATTGTTACGGAAATATTACATACCTTACCATAATATACAACGTTTACACCTGTTTGTCCATCAAATTTTTCGAAAGAATTCTTTAAGATAGATGGAACGCCCGGATAGCAGACCCGGTAAAAGCCGTAATTATCCGTATTTTGCGGGGTTCCCATGCGTCCGGTCCGGGCAAGATGGGCCGACACCGCCCACTTTCCCGCTTCATAAGCATAAAGCTTGCTCTCGGGGTTCGTGGCCGTGGATGCCTCGTGGCTGCGCCAGGAATACAGCACCTTCGCCACATGCAATACCTGCTCCGCTTCTTCTGTACAGCGGAAGATAAAGTCATGATCCTGGGCTCCGTCGAACTCCTCCCGAAAGCCGCCCACCTTCAGGGCAATGGAGCGCCGTACCACGAAAAAGTGACAGATATAATTATTGCTTCGCAGATATTCCTGATTAAAGTCCGGCTTGAAATGGGGCTGAAAATGACGGGTCAGTTCCATATTGACCTTATCCTCGTCCGTATAAACCGCGTCTGCGCCGCCGCTCTCATTGAGTGCCTCTACGATCTCAAAAAGAGCCCCCGGAAGCAGCAGATCGTCATGATCCAAAAGGCCCACATAATCGCCGGTCGCCAAGGCAAGCGCCGCGTTGGTATTGTCAGAAATTCCCAGGTTTTCCGTCAGATGCCGATATTTTATCCGGGAATTCTTCTTTTCATATTCTTTTACTGTCCGTTCGACCTTATCGGAAGGACTGCCATCGGCGATACACAGCTCCAGGTTTCCATAGCTCTGGTCCAGTACGGAGTCGATCATCTGCCGCAGAAAGATCTCCGGCGTCTCATAAGCCGGTACCAGAATGCTGATGCACGGCTCATACGCGAACTTCTTTTCCCGCTGGCGCGCGTCCTCCTCCGCGTCCGGAAGCTGTTTCTGAAGCCAGTCATTGTAACCGGCCTCGGCTGCGTTCCGTCGCCTTCGCTCCATAATCTTCCGATAAAGCCGGGCGAGCCCGTACTGCTTTATATACCGCAGTCCGCGCCCGCCAAGCCGCATGATTTTTCCCATATTTAGAAAGTTACCTCGCCGTCGTGGGCAATCAGGGAAGCTGTCATTACGGTATCCACCGCAGCGACCTCTTTCACAAAAGCGCCCTCTTCCTTCACCTGTACCTCGACTACCATATCCAGGGCGCCTGCTGTCAGGTTTCTGGATTTTACTTTGTAGAAACGGCTGTATTTCTTTACAATATCCAGAATCGCGTCCTCTTTATCCGCATCGGTCACATTGACCACCAGCATCATGGGCGCTCTGGAAGCCGGCAGGTTCTCCAGCACCAGAATCAGAATTGTCACCACCAGACAGGTCAGAAGCGCTACCTCATAGAGACCTGCGCCGCAGATGATACCGATACTGATGGACCAGAACAGGAACACCAGATCCATCGGATCCTTGATGGCCGTACGGAAACGCACGATAGACAGCGCGCCGACCATACCGAGGGAGATGACCAGGTTGGACTGCATGGCCAGAATAATCGCCGCGGTAATCACGGACATGGCTGCCAGCGACACATTGAAGCCCTTGGAATAGAAGGACTTTCTGGTCACCAGGCGGTAAATCAGAAATACATAGCAGGCCAGAATACAGGTCACTGCAAAGGTCGCCATAATCCGTCCGGCAGAAATGTCCATGCTGGTAAAGCCTTCGAGAAATGACTTTTTGAATACATCTTTAAATCCCATTTTTCATATCCTCCATAGTCTTTTTTGAATTCTTTATATTACTCCGGTATTCCCGTAAAGGAGTACCGTCTGCATAGATAGTATTTGGAATACGCCGTCTGCTGTAAGCTGTCAAGCTGCAGATTCCGGTATATGTAATCCGGCAGGAACTCGTCGTATTTGACCTCCAGAATGTTCCGCCCCTTGGGCATAATGGGCCGCATGGGCGGCTGCTCCGTCAGAAACAGACTCGTATAGCTGGAAGAACGGATATTCAAATCCAGCGTAATACGGGTGTTGCCCAGGGGATCTACATAGGGAATTCGGTCATACTCTACGATAATCCGGGGTCTTAAGAGTC
The DNA here is from genome assembly GCA_934373375.1 of uncultured Anaerosacchariphilus sp. Classification (GTDB taxonomy): domain Bacteria; phylum Bacillota; class Clostridia; order Lachnospirales; family Lachnospiraceae; genus Laedolimicola. Next base: position 1,048 of record CAKROP010000149.1, on the reverse strand, counting down.
TCGTCCGCATCTGCAGGTTCAGCTTCTGCAATACCGGCGGATAAGAAGGATCCACCGGAAGGGGTCTTCCGGCCATCAGCTCCCTGCACTGCTCCTCGGTCAGGCGGCAGGAAAGCTTCTGGGTCATGCCGTGTTCTTTCCGCTTCAGTTCCAGGCTGATACGCCCCGTACCGGCATTGTAGATGCGGATCCGGAATTTTTCTCTCGGGTCGCTGCCGATCTCATTTTCATTATAATAGCTGTTGTAGTAATCGTCAAAATACAGACTGCGGATGTGGTACATACCGTCCGCGCCCACGTGACTGTCCGGCTTTATCAAACCCTGAATCCGGTTTTCCAGAAGCGCCTGCTGCGCCGCCGTAATCACATACTTTAATTCATGCCGATAATCCATGTTTTCTCCTTTAGAGCGGGACCTATTCGTATCCAAGCCCCATGTATTCCTCCAGATTGCCGTTAAAATAATAATCCAGGATGCCAAACCGATAAAAGGCCATCCGCTTGAACAGATCGTAATTCTGTCCGCTGTTGCTGTCCGGCCAGCGTTCTTCATTCCTTGTATAAGCGCCGGAATCCTGCACCTGATGTACAAGGTCGTCGATACGCTCCGTCAGATTTTCCTCTGAGAAAACGCCGGCCCGCAGCTCCTTCCATGTCCGGTTTACATAATCCCTTGTTCCGTCCACGTCAAGCTCCACCAGACGGTCGCCGTAGGCCCAGTTGATCCGCTCGGAATAGAGACCGGTAAACAGTCCCACCTTCCACACGCTGTCTCCGTCCTCATTTTCACTTAAGGCGTCTCCCCAGGTAATATCCATATCCCAGGGCGCAAAGTACAGCTTCGGACCGCTCGCAGTCTGCTTTGCCACATAATACATATTTTTTCCGCGGTTGTCAATGCCCAGCACCGCCTGAAGGAAAATCCAGACGTTCAGAGCGCCCTCCCGATCCGTAAGAACCGCGGCCGTCTCCCGGAATTCTTCCACCGTGGTCAGATCCCGCAGCTTCAGATAGTCAAGCAGCGGCTCCCAAACGGACCGCCCCACCG
>CAKROP010000148.1 GCA_934373375.1 uncultured Anaerosacchariphilus sp. | reverse complement strand
ACCCAAGGGCGGCCCGGGCATGAGAGAGATGCTGAACCCGACTTCCGCCATCGCAGGCATGGGTCTGGGCTCCACGGTAGCACTGATTACCGATGGCCGTTTCAGCGGCGCGTCCAGAGGCGCGTCCATCGGACATGTATCTCCGGAAGCAGCCGTAGGCGGACCGATTGCCCTGGTAGAAGAGGGCGATCGTATCCTCATTGATATTCCGAACAACAAGCTGGAGGTTCTGGTATCCGACGAGGAACTGGCAGCCAGAAAGGCGAAATGGCAGCCGCGTGAGCCGAAGGTCACCACAGGCTATCTGGCGCGCTACGCGAAAATGGTAACCTCCGGAAACAGAGGAGCAATACTGGAGAAATAGTTTAGTCATGCGTTTGTATAGACTAAATGTACGACTTAATATGAATAAAGGGGAGAGCAAATATGGAACTGACAGGTTCACAGATCTTAGTAGAATGTCTCAAAGAGCAGGGCGTAGATACGGTTTTCGGTTACCCGGGCGGAGCCATTCTGAATGTATACGATGAATTATATAAGCACAGCGATGAGATTCGTCATATTCTGACCTCTCACGAGCAGGGCGCGTCCCATGCGGCGGACGGCTATGCCAGAGCCACCGGCAAGGTAGGCGTATGTCTGGCCACATCCGGTCCGGGTGCCACCAATCTGGTTACCGGTATCGCTACCGCGTACATGGATTCTGTACCCATGGTAGCCATTACCTGCAACGTAGGAAAAGGACTGTTGGGAAGAGATTCCTTCCAGGAGGTGGATATTTCCGGTATTACCATGCCGATTACCAAGCATAACTTTATTATTAAGGATGCGGAAGCACTGGCCCCGGCTTTTCGCAAGGCCTTCGATATCGCCAGAAGCGGACGTCCCGGCCCGGTTCTGGTGGACATCACCAAGAATGCCACCGCGGATAAGACTGACTATGAATATAAGAAGCCGGAAGAGCCCAAGCGCGTAACGGATACCATCAAAGACGAGGATATTGAAAAAGCCCTGGAAATGATTCAGGAGGCAGAGCGTCCGTTCATCTTTGTGGGCGGAGGTTCTGTTATCTCCGGCGCATCCGAAATGGTAAATACCTTTGTCCATAAGGTCAACGCTCCGGTCTGTGATTCCCTGATGGGAAAAGGCGCGTTCAACGGCACCGACCCGCTGTACACCGGCATGCTGGGTATGCACGGAACCAAGGCGTCCAATTTCGGCGTAGCCAACTGCGATCTGCTGATTACCCTGGGCGCGCGTTTCAGCGACCGTGTCACCGGCGACACCAGCCGATTTGCCAAAAAGGCGAAGATTCTCCAGATCGACATCGACCCGGCAGAGATCAATAAAAATGTACTGGTAAGCGGCAGCGTCATCGGCGATGTGAAATCCGTGCTGGAAATCCTGAACGCGAAGCTTCCGGATATGAAGCATGACGCATGGGTAGAAGAGGTAGAAGGCCTGAAGAATCAATACCCGCTGAAATTTGACGACGACCGTCTGACAGGCCCCTATGTGGTAGAAGAATTGTACCGCGTGACAAAGGGCGATGCCATTATCACCACCGAGGTTGGTCAGAATCAGATGTGGGCGGCACAGTATTATAAGTACAAGGATCCGAGAACCTTCCTGACCTCGGGAGGATTGGGAACCATGGGCTATGGCCTGGGAGCCAGCATCGGAGCCAAGATTGGCTGTCCGGAAAAAACGGTAGTCAATGTGGCAGGCGACGGCTGCTTCCGTATGAATATGAATGAAATTGCAACGGCAGCCCGTTATCAGGTACCGGTCATCGAGTTAGTGCTGAATAACCATGTGTTGGGTATGGTACGTCAGTGGCAGACCCTGTACTATGGACAGCGCTATTCCGCCACTGTCTTAAACGATCAGGTGGATTTCGTGAAGCTGGCAGAGGCCATGGGCGCAGTCGGTATGCGTGTGACGAAGAAGGAAGAAGTCGCTCCGGCGCTGGAGAAGGCCATTGCCATGGGCCGTCCGGTGGTGTTGGAGTGCGTCATCGACAGTGATGACAAGGTATTCCCGATGATGTCCCCGGGAGCCCCGCTGGAGGATACCTTCGATGCGGACGATTTAAATCAGAAGTAAGACATCAAAAAAACGAGTGGAGTAAAAAGTGAAAAAATGATAGCGGTAATAAAACGGATACGCTGGTATCTCTGGGTGTTGAGTGTTCTTGTGGTGGCATACGTGGGAGTTTCCATTTATTTTATGGAACATTTCTTTACGGGCACCGAGGTCAACGGGGTGAACGCGGATCTGTATACGGTGAAACAGGTGAACGAGCTGTTGCTTTCTCAGGCAAACGCTTACACATTAACCATTACGGAGCGGGGAGGTGACACCGTCACCCTGACCCCGGAAAAGCTTGGCATGAGCTTCTCTGAGGGCGATACCGTCCGGACACTGAAGCGGAAGCAGAACGGTTTTCTGTGGCCCAGAATGTTCTGGCAGAAGGATCTGTACCAGATTGGACCGGAGATCAGCTACGATGAGGATGCCTTTGACGCGGCAGTGGATTCCTGCATGAAAAAGGGCGCTTCTCCGGAAAATGCCTGGGTGGAAATGACGGAGGATGGCTACAAGGTACATAAAGAGGAGCAGGGTGCCGAACTTGATTGGGAATCCTTAAGCGGCCAGATCCGCATTGCTTCCGAAAGCCTGATAGAGACCCTGGATCTGGATGAGGCAGGCTGCTATGTGGAGCCTCAGATTACTACGGAATCAGAAGAAATTACATCGCTGACAGCACAGCTTGATGAATGGCTGGGAGCGTCTGTCACTTATACCTTTGGAAAACAGAGTGATGTGGTGGACAAATCCGTTATCAGCGGTTTTATTACCATTGATGATGATTACAAGGCAACGCTTTCGGAGCAGGCTGTGACCGATTGGGTGACGGAGCTTGCAAAGGAGCGCGACACCTACAAGCAGGCCCGCAGCTTCAACAGTACGCTGCGCGGTACCATTACAGTAAAGGGTGGCAATTACGGCTGGCAGATTGATAAAGCGACCGAGAGCGCAGCACTTCTCGCTTCTATTGAAAAGGGCGAGACTGTCACAAAGGAGCCGGCGTACAGCCATAAGGGAAATACCTGGGATGGACCAAACGGCGACATCGGAAGCACCTATATCGAGGTAGATATGGGAGCGCAGCATATGTGGTGCTATAAAAATGGTACCCTGGTGGTTGACACCGATGTGGTAACCGGCAATATCAGCCGTGGTTACAATACGCCGGCTATCGTGTCCCAGATTCAGTATAAGACCCGTAACGCAGTGCTGAAGGGCGATAACTACCGTACGCCGGTAAATTACTGGATGCCCTTCTACGGCAATTACGGAATCCATGACGCGTACTGGCGTGCCGAGTTTGGCGGAGAGGTCTATCTGACCAATGGCTCCCATGGCTGTGTCAATACACCGCCGGCAGCTATGGCGCAGGTATATGCCAATATGGAAACAGGAACGCCGGTAGTACTGTATTACTAAAAAACATTGACAACAGTTTAACAGAGTAATAGAATAAAGGAAATTATAATACATACGTAAAGGCCCGGCAATAGTCAGGAAGTTCTGAATTATCTGCCGGGCCATGAGTGAAAACGGGAGGAATGAAAACATGAGTCGTGTGTACAATTTTTCAGCAGGACCGGCAGTACTGCCGGAAGAAGTTTTACGCGAGGCAGCAGATGAGATGCTGGACTACAAGGGAACAGGAATGTCTGTGATGGAGATGTCACACCGCTCCAAGGCTTTCGAGAATATCATCAATGAGGCAGAACAGGATCTGCGCGATTTGATGCAGATCCCGGACAATTACAAGGTGCTGTTCATGCAGGGCGGCGCGCATCTGCAGTTCGCGGCGATTCCCATGAACCTGATGAAAAATAAGGTGGCAGATTACATCATTACCGGACAGTGGGCAAAGAAAGCATTGAAAGAGGCGCAGATCTACGGACAGGCAAACGCTATCGCGTCATCCGAGGATAAAACCTTCTCTTATATTCCGGATTGCTCCAATCTGCCGATCAGCCCGGACGCAGATTATGTATATATCTGCGAGAACAACACCATCTACGGAACCAAGTTCCACACCCTGCCGGATACCAAGGGCAAGACTCTGGTATCCGATATTTCCTCCTGTTTCTTATCCGAGCCGGTAGACGTAAGCAAATATGGTCTGATCTATGGCGGCGTACAGAAAAATGTGGGTCCCGCGGGCATGGCTATCGTCATCATCCGAGAGGATTTGATTACCGAGGATGTGCTTCCGTACACGCCGACTTATATGAAGTACAAGATCCATGCGGATGCCAATTCTCTTTACAACACTCCGAACTGTTACTGCATTTACATGTGCGGCAAGGTTTTCAAATGGCTGAAGAAGCAGGGCGGTCTGGAAGTGATGAAGGCGAGAAATGAAGAAAAGGCAAAGGTTCTCTATGACTTCCTGGATTCCAGTAAGCTGTTCAAGGGCACGGTTCGCAAAGAAGATCGTTCTCTGATGAATGTTCCGTTTGTTACCGGTGACAAGGATCTGGATGCCAAATTTATCAAAGAGGCTACCGAGGCAGGCTTTGTGAACCTGAAGGGTCACAGAACCGTCGGCGGCATGCGCGCAAGCATCTACAACGCTATGCCGATCGAGGGTGTCAAGGCTCTGGTAGAGTTTATGAAGAAGTTTGAGGAGGAAAACTAAGCCATGTATCAGTACAAATGCATGAATCAGATCGCGCAGTTCGGTCTGAATCATTTCACAGAGGATTATAAGCAGACCGAGAATATGGAGGAGGCGGACGCGCTGCTGGTCAGAAGCGCGGCGCTTCATGAGGTAGAATTTCCGGAAAATCTGAAGGCTATTGCCCGTGCAGGAGCCGGTGTAAATAACATTCCGCTTACCAAATGCGCAGATCAGGGTATCGTTGTATTCAATACACCGGGTGCCAATGCCAACGGCGTTAAGGAGCTGGTACTGGCAGGTATGCTGCTGGCAGCCAGAGATATCGTGGGCGGCGTCAACTGGGTGCAGTCCGAGCGTATGAACGAGGATATCAGTAAGCTTGCGGAAAAGCAGAAGAAGCAGTTCGCAGGCCATGAGATTCAGGGCAAGAAGCTGGGCATCATCGGCCTTGGCGCCATCGGCGTGCAGGTGGCAAACGCAGCCACACATCTTGGTATGGAAGTACTGGGCTATGACCCGTATATCTCCGTAGAGGCGGCCTGGAATCTGTCCCGCAATATCCGTCACATTACCAATGTGGATGATATCTATAAAGAGTGTGATTACATCACCATTCATGTGCCGCTTCTGGACAGCACAAAGGGTATGATCAACGCAGAGGCCATCGAGAAGATGAAGGACGGCGTAGTCGTTCTGAACTATGCCCGTGATCTTCTGGTAGACGAGAAGGCCATGGTGGACGCGCTGAAGAAGGGAAAGGTAGCCCGCTATATGACTGATTTCCCGAACACCACCACCGCAGGCGCGAAGGGTGTGATCGTAACCCCGCATCTGGGCGCTTCCACGGAGGAAGCCGAGGAAAACTGTGCGCGCATGGCGGTGAAAGAGGTTCGCTGCTATCTGGAACACGGCAACATCCAGCACTCCGTCAACTATCCGGACTGCGACATGGGTATCCCCAGCTATCCGGCGCGTGTGGCTATCTGCCATAAGAATGTCAAAAATATGCTGAGCCAGTTCACTACCATTCTCGGCGACGCCAACTACAATATCGGCAATATGACCAATAAGAGCCGCGGTGACTACGCATACTCCATGTTCGATCTGGAAAGTCCGGCAAGCCAGGAGCTTATCGAGAAGCTGGAAGCCGTAGACGGCGTTCTGAAAGTGCGGGTGATCTGCTAATGGCAGAGATCAGAGCTTTTCACGGCATCCGGCCCGCAGCCGGAAAAG
>CAKROP010000147.1 GCA_934373375.1 uncultured Anaerosacchariphilus sp. | reverse complement strand
AGAATCCTGCTCTGCAGGATTCTCCGCCTACGGCGGGTCGCTTCAGCGACATCATTCCATTCCGCCGCAGTGCGATAATATTTTTTATGTAATAGGGGATTCCATAGGAATTCCCTATTACATAAAAAAACTCCGGCGAAAGGCTCCTGTGTCTTACAGGCGACTTTCGCCGGGGTCTGTTTTCTTTCTTTTTATTTACCGCTCATCTGCTGTTCCTGCTTCATGATCATTTTTTTGACCATTTCGCCGCCGATGGATCCGGCCTGAGCGCTGGTCAGGTCGCCGTTATAGCCCTCTTTTAAGGGGACGCCCAGCTCGCTGGCTACTTCTTCTTTGAAGCGGCTCATGGCTGCTTTGGATTCGGGGACTGCCATCTGGTTCTGGTTGGAACCGGAATTCTGCTGTGTCATGATTATCACCTCCATGATGGTAGTGTGCGCGGCGGGGCGGCAGATATGCTGGGAATTTTTTGAAAACGGACGGTTCCGACAGGGCGCAGAAAAAATTTTCCACGCTCGGGCGCAAATAGGCCCTCCTTAGAAAAGTTTCTCTGCCGCCTGTCGAAACCTGTTCTTCGCCTTACAATCCGTACACGATACTCCGGGCGATCTCATCCGCCTTCTCCTGGCTGTAGAGCTGGGCGATCAGCTTCAGGGCGAAGGGAATCGCCGTACCGACGCCGCGGCTGGTGGTGATGGTGCCGTCGGTGACTACCGGCGTAGTCTCACAGATGGCTCCGGTGAGGCCGTCCTCGCAGCCCGGGTAGCAGGTGGCGTTTTTGCCGTTCAGGAGACCTGCATGACCCAGGACAGTGGGCGCGGCGCAGATGGCCGCCAGCTTTTTCCCTTTGGCGTTATGCTCTTTCAGGAGTGCCAGCAAGGGTTCGCAGGCCTTCAGGTTCAGGGTGCCGGGCATGCCGCCGGGAAGTACCAGGAGATCTGCGTCTTCGTAATCTGTCTTGTTGAACAGACGGTCTGCGGTGATGGAAATACCATGGCTTCCGGTCACTTTTTTCTCTGTCCCGATGGATACCAGCGTCACTTCCGCTCCGGCCCGACGCAGCAGATCTGCGGGCGTCAGTGCCTCTACTTCTTCGAATCCTTCTCCCAGAAATATACTTACTTTCTTCATTTTTTCCGACTCCTTCCGTTTTATGTCACAGTCTTTTGTTTTCTTCGCCCATTATAGCAAATTCCCGTTGAATTTTCTATATCTATGTGCTACTGTCCTTTTATAATATACGACCTTTCCTTTTTTCACACAGGATTTTACGGAACGGTCCAAGGGGGTCTTTTTATGGAAATTGAACGCAAATTTTTAATTCCGAAGCTGCCGGATAACCTGGATTCTTTTCCCTGCAGATTGCTGGAGCAGGCTTATCTGTGCACGGAACCTGTGGTGCGGGTGCGCCGCAGCAATGATTCTTTTATTCTTACTTATAAATCCAAAGGACTCATGAGCCGCGAGGAGTATAATCTGCCGCTGACAGCCGAGAGCTATGAGCATCTGAAGGCCAAGGCTGATGGTAATATTATTTCCAAGAAGCGCTATCTGCTTCCGCTTCCTGACGGCCTGACCATTGAGCTGGATGTATTTGCCGCTCCCTTTGAGGGGCTTTGGTTGGCAGAGGTAGAATTTCCGTCCGAGAAGCAGGCCAATGCCTTTACGCCGCCAGAGTGGTTCGGAGAAGAGGTTACTTGGTCGTCCGAGTATCATAACAGTACGCTCAGCCGCAAAAAATTCTGATTCGGATTCTCTGACGCAGTTTATGAAATCGCGATATTTTGTCATCGATCGATGACATATTGTTTTTACTTGCGCTGCGTTTTGTGACATTGCGCATATGGAAATCCGCAAACTGGTATAATAATGCCATCTTTTCGGAACACAAGGAGAAACGCAATGTCGGAATCTTATCTGGCCGATAATCTTCGCAGCCTGCGCGAGGCCAAAAAGTATTCGCAGAAATATATCAGTGAACAGCTTCATATTGCACGGCAGACCTACACGGTCTACGAGAGCGGCAACCGTGTCCCGGATATCAGCCTTATCTGTAAGCTGGCTGATATTTACGACGTTTCTCTGGATCAACTGGTGCTGACGGACCTGTCAGCCCATTCGGATATCATTGCCGACGGAGCGGACTCCCGCCATTACGTGGCCATTCCCAATAAGAGCCTGATACCCTTAAGCGGCGCCAACGCCAAAGCCGTCATGGATTTTCTTAATTTTCCAGAGGATACGCAGTTCGAGATACGGGAATATATCCGGTTTAAGAAGCATCTGTTGTCGAAGGAGCAGAAATGATCTTGAAGTCGCATTTTGCGACTTCATAAACTCTGCTTTCTGTTACCAAAAAACGCTACTTGTGTGGATGATGAAGCTCATCTGCACAGGCAGCGTTTTTTTCGCATATAGTTATTCTTATAGACGGTATACTATCTTTCCATCGCAAATGGTGTAATGCACCCGGCCGGTCAGATTCCAGCCCTTGAAGGGGGTGTTGACCGCCTTGGACTGGAAGCTTTCGACTTTCCATTCCTCGTCTGGGTCGAAGATGACAAAATCCGCGGGGGCGCCTTCGGTGATGCCCTGATAGGGCAGGTGGTAGAGGGCGGCGGGGTTCTGGCTCATTTTGCGCATCAGTTCCATCAGAGTCAGGCAGCCCGGTTTGACCAGTTCTGTGATGCAAAGGGCCAGGGAGGTCTCCAGGCCGATGATGCCGCTGGGGGCTTCGGTCAGGGGCTTTCCCTTTTCGTCGATGCTGTGGGGCGCGTGGTCGGTGGCAATCATGTCGATGGTGCCGTCCTTCAGGCCCTCGATAACAGCCTGCCGGTCTGCTTCCGTCCGAAGGGGCGGATTCATTTTCGCCAGGGTGCCATAGGTCAGGACAGCTTCATCCGTCAGGGTAAAATGATGGGGAGCTGCCTCGGCGGTCACATGGGAGCCACGTCTCTTAGAGGCGCGCACTGCTTCTACGGCTCCTGCCGTACTGATATGCTGGATGTTTACATATGAGCCGGTCTCCTCGGCCAGACGGCAGTCCCGCTCTACCATGGTGATCTCGGCCTCCGCCGGAGAACCGCCGATACCGAGCTTCTCCGATACCGGGCCTCGGTTTATACCGTTGTTTGTAATAAGCTTCGGATCTTCTTCATGAAGGCTGACCGGCACCTGCAGCTCTTCTGCCTTGATGAGTGCTGCCTTCAGAATCTCTTCGTCCAGAATTGGGATGCCGTCATCGGTAAAGCCTGCTGCTCCCGCCGCACGTAAAGCATCCATATCTGCCAGCTCTTTTCCCTGCATGCCTTTGGTGACACAGGCACAGGAAAGTACATGGATGCCGGTCTCTTTTCCCTTATTCAATACATATTGAAGAGTCTCGGCGTTATCGACTACCGGCTTCGTATTGGCCATGCAGACGACGGTGGTAAAACCGCCTGCTGCCGCCGCACGCGCGCCGGTCAGAATATCCTCTTTATACGTAAGTCCCGGATCGCGGAAATGCACATGCACATCCACCAGGCCCGGCGCAACCGTCATGCCTGCCGCTTCTATGATATCTTCGCAGCCGTCCAGGTTCAGTTGCTCTCCTACAGCTTTGATTGTCCCATTTTCCAGGATCAGATCTCCGATAAAATCTCTTCCGCTTACCGGGTCGATGATTCTGCCTCCGCGAATTCCTGTCATGTTAATCTTCCTCTTTCTCTGTCAGCGTTTTGGTCGCATACTCATTAAAGCTGTTGGCGGCTTCTTTTACACTGTACTGTCCGTCCAGAATCTCGCTTTCCATCTGGTACCAGTATACACGCATTTTTTCAAAGCCGTTTACAGACTGGCAGTATGTGCCGCTATAGGGCATCAACGCCTCGAAAAGCTGTGCCTCTTCGTTGCCGTCGTACACGTCGCCCATGGACGCGCGTACCGGGAACGCGCCGCTGCGCACCACGTTTTCCTTCGCAACAGATTCGTCATTGCACAGGAAATCGATCAGATAACGGGAAGCCTGCTCTTTGGCTTCATCCTCGGTCTTGAAGACGCAGAAACCGTTCAGCATATATTCCAGAGACGGGGTACCGTCCTCGGACGGATAGGGCATAACAACCACGTCCACACCATTTTCCTGAAGGGCCGCTGCGTTGTTGATAGCCTGTGGCAGGCTCCACAGCAGACAATAGGACTGATTACCCGCTACGAATTCTTCCACCGCGTCCGCGCCTGTGGACTCGGTGCCGTTCAGCATCCAGCCTTTGTCCACCCACTCTTTTATCTTGGTAAATGCCTTCTGATTGGCGTCACTGTTCATGGTATAGGCGGTTTTCTCATCGTTCATCAGGCTGCCGTCATACAGGTTGGTAATGAAGGAGCGGGTCGCGTAGTCGCCTGCGATTCCGGAGCAGTAGAGCATACCCGCTCCGAAGCCGGATGCGTTTAGCTTCTCCAGTACCTGCTCGAAGGCGTCTGTGGTCCAGGTGCAGGCTCCTTCCCGATTCATCAGCTCGATGGCTCCGGAGCCCTCCAGCATTTCCCGGTTGAAGGCCATCACGTAGTTGGAGCCGCTTAAGGGGTACATGACGTAAGCGTCGCCATTTTTGCAGGCGCTTAAAATGCCTTCGCTGACTATATCTGCTTTCACTTCGTCGGTAAACAGGTCGCTGATGTCGGACAGCATGCCGTCTTTGGCGTAGGTGCTGATTCTGCCCGGCTCGTCCAGAAGAACGTTCGGGAGCTCGCCGCCTTCGGCTTTAATCTGTTCGTCAATCATCGTGGGGCCGTCGGTGTAGTCCAGAAGCTTTAGTTCTACTTTGATGTTCGGATATTTTTCGTTGAATTTCCGGATCAGGGTCTGTTCGTAGGTGCCGTCGGCCTGGTCCTCGTCCTGTACGAATACGGGGTAGGTCCACCAGGTGATGCTGGCTTCCAGGTCGGAGACAACTTCAGCCGGCGTCTCTGCTTCGGCTGTGTCTTCGGTGTCTTCTACGACGTCTGCGATATCTATATCTTCGCTGCCTGCGTCCTTTTTGCTCTGGCATCCCATGGCGGATACGGCCAGAAGACTGGCGGCGGTAAGGGCTGTAAGTTTTTTCCAGTTTGTCATGTCTATGATTCCTCCTAATCTGTTTTACTATAGCACAGATGCCAGTGGGGGACAAGGGGGAAATCGTGGAAATGGGTGGATTGAATAGACGGACGAAGAGAGGAAAAAGTGGCTGGAAGGCGACGCTTGTGATCCCCCTGATTTTTCCCGCGCGGCTTATTCGCACCTGACCGGCCAACTCGGCCTACGGCCTCAAACAGGGCCTCTTTCAGGTGCTGCCAGCGCAGGAAAAATCTCGGGGAATCACGCTTATCGCCTTCCAGCCACTTTTTCCTCTCGTCTGATATCGGATGTAGTTTCTTTACCCTGACACAGAAGCAACCCCTCTCGCACGTCACCGTCCGCCCCCATAACCTTTCAGGGTTTCAAAGTTGTATTTGTCGGACTCGTTGATTTTGTCGGTGCGGAGCACTCCGTCCTGGGTGCTGAGGAGCAGGTGGCTGTTTTCTAGGTATTGGCTCATTTCTGAGGTCCAGGCGCGGAATATGGTTTCGTCATAGAGGGTGTTGCTGTCCCAGTCCAGGGTGCTGCCTGCTATCTGGCGGACGGCGCCATCGGCAGCCAGACGGTATACCTGGTAGCTGTAGGAGCCGTATTCGTCGCGGTCTTCGATGTGAAGGGTCATAAGATAGGGTGTTCCGTCCAGCTCGCCCAGATAAACGTTGTTCCAGCCTGCGCGGCTTTCGTGGGCCCATTCGGTGTGCAGGATGGTTCCGGCATCGTCCCGGATCAGGACGTAGCCGCTCTGGCCGTCGCCCACGTCGCCGGTGTAGACTTCGATCTGTTCCGCGCCCGGCGCGTCGCTTACGTCTTCTGTCTCAGTATTATCCAGGGTGTAATAAG
>CAKROP010000146.1 GCA_934373375.1 uncultured Anaerosacchariphilus sp. | reverse complement strand
TAACTCTGACTTCATGATGAGCTGTGCATGTTCCGCAGGACCGGCCTTCGAGGGCGGCGATATCAGCTGCGGTATGCGTGCGACGGACGGCGCGATTGAGGCATGTAAGATCGATAAGGAGACCATGGAGCCTACTTTCGATATTATCGGCGATTCGGGACAGAAGCCCATCGGCCTCTGCGGTTCCGGCATCATCGACGTGATTGCGGAGCTGTTCCGCTGCGGCATCATCAGCCCCAAGGGCAAGTTTATCCGGGAGGGCAAGCGCGTCAAGCATGACCATTACGGTATGGGCAGCTATGTACTGGCCTTCGAGGAAGAGGCTGCAGGCAGCAAGGATGTGGAGATCACCGAGGTGGATATCGACAACTTCATCCGTGCCAAGGGCGCGATTTTCTCTGCTATCCGTACCATGCTGAAGAGCCTGGATTTCGATATCAGCATGATCGAGGAGGTCTATGTAGCAGGCGGAATCGGAAGCGGTATCAACATGCAGAACGCGGTGAATATCGGCATGTTCCCGGATATTCCGATTGAGTACTATCACTACATCGGCAACTCTTCCCTGTGCGGCGCGTACGCTATGCTGCTTTCCACCAAGGCAGAGAAGAAGGTCTATGAGCTGGCCCAGAACATGACCTACCTGGAGCTTTCCACAGAACCGGGCTATATGGATGAATTCGTGGCCTGCTGCTTCCTGCCCCATACGGACAGCAGCCTGTTCCCGACGGTGATGAGTCAGGTATAAAGACGGAAATATTGCGAGAAAGAGAGACTGAAAAACCATGGAATTTCCTTACGAAAAGGACAATAAAGAGAGAATTCCCTTTGAGTATTATCTGAACGAATATCAGAAAATCGACCCAAAGGAGGCAGCCGAGCGCTGCGGCATCGAATATAACGAGGAGAAGCAGCAGTTTCATGTGCGCCTGATGGGCTATCATTATCTGGTGGACTATCCGGAATTCGCGGTGCATAAGGAACATGAGGAGGAAGAAGGCGCGTTCCTATTGCTGGATACTGTGGCGGCGAAGATTAGCGTGCTTCGGTTCCTGATTTCCGGTCAGGCGGTCAAAAGCAGCGGCAAATATCTGACCTACCGGGAAGTACCCTGGGGCGAAGTGTATTTCCGGCAGTTCGAGGGAAGATGCCTGACCCGTCTTAAGTTCGCCTTTGGCTTCAAGCTGGACAAGTTTTGCGAAGCTATGGAGAAGCTTGGCGCGAAGAAGCTGACCCTGGGCGACGCTTCTTACGAGTTTGAGTATATCAACGGCCTGCATGTGCGCTTTATTCTCTGGACCGGCGACGACGAGTTCCCGCCCGCGTCCCAGATCCTTTTCGAGGATAATTTCCCCTACGCTTACCAGGCGGAGGATCTGGCGGTGGTGGGAGATATCTCCATCAACACACTGAAGATTCTGGCCGGGAAATAGGCGGATAACTGGAATAAAGGATATTGGAAATAAATGGAAAACAAGAAAAAAGCAATCCTGGCCGTGAGCTTCGGTACCAGCTTTCATGAGACTCGGGAAAAAACCATCGATCGCATTGAGGCAGATTTGGCGGCGGCCTGCCCGGAGTACACCCTGTATCGGGCATGGACCAGCAAGATGATCATCGCGAAGCTGAAAAAGCGGGATGGTATTGTGGTTCCTACGGTAGCGGAGGCTGTGGAACAGATGATTTCCGACGGCGTACAGGAACTGATTGTGCAGCCCACCCATATCATCAATGGCATTGAAAATGATCTGATGAAGGAGGATGTGCTGGCACGAAAGGATGCCTTTGAAAAAATCGCGTTCGGCGATCCGCTGCTGACTACTACGGAAGACAATGTGGCGGTACTGCAGGCAGTGATGTCAGAATTTCCGGCGCTTGCAGAGGACGAGGCGCTGGTATTTATGGGACATGGAACTACCCATTACGCCAATACCGTTTACGCGGCCCTGGATTATACCTTTAAGGATTTGGGATATACCCGAGCCTTTCTCGGAACCGTGGAGGCTTATCCGTCCATGGAATCCCTGAAAAAGCAGCTTCGTGCGCTGGCGCTGAAAAAGGTCATTCTGGCACCTTTTATGGTGGTAGCCGGAGATCATGCGAACAACGACATGTCCGGCGAAGACGAGGATTCCTGGAAGAGCCAGTTTGAGGCAGAAGGGTATCAGGTATCCTGCGTGCTGAAGGGACTGGGAGAATACCCGAGCGTGCGTAAGATTTATGCGGCCCACACAGAGAACGCAAGAAAGAGCCTGGAAGAACAGGCATAATAGGAAAAACGGAGATACCGTATCGACAGAGAGTAAATCCTGTTGGTACGGTATTTTTTTATGCAATAGAAAAATCCGATAGAATTCCTTATTCCATAAAAACATTATCGCACTGTGGCTGAGTGGTAGTATGTCGCTTACGCGAGTAAAATCCGCGAAGCGTATTTTATTTCATTGTCACAAAAAGCCGAAACCCGGCGAACGATTTCCTTCATGCTCTGTAATAATCTGGGAAAAACCACATAGAATGGAAAGTAGTAACAGAAAGGGGGGAGAGAGGACAACAGACAGTTTGCAGTGAAAAAAGGAGAATGAGAAAGTTGAGGAGAAAAGCAAAAAGAATGTGGGCGTACCTGCTTGTGCTTCTGCTGCTTTTTTCAGTAGCCGGAGGCAGCGGCTTCCCGGTGCTGGCTGAAACGGAACAGGTGGAAGATGTTTCGACGGAGGCAGAGAATATGGAGACCGCGGAAATGGAAGCCGGAGAGACAGAAGCAGAGGAAAAAGCCGGAAAACAGGACAGGCAGGCAGAAGAACAGCAACAGGGAGACAGCGGTTCAGGTGAGAACACCGGGAAAGATACCGGAGAAAAGGATCCGGATGAAAATACGGAAACTGTGGCTCCCGGAGAGAACAATGAGACAGAAAATCCAGAAACCACAGAAAAAGGACAGGAAGCGGGGAATCTGGAAGCAGGCTCTGAGGCAGACAATGCGGAAGTAATGGAAACAGTGCTGCCGGAAGAAGAACTGGTCCCCGAGGAGCTTCTGAGAGAGATTGTGGCGGCAGAGCCAGTGGTATTGGAGCTGGCAACGGTGGAACCGGAAGCGCCGTCCCTGACCCATCGGAAATATGCCGAGCGGAACCCGGATGGAACCTATGATCTGACACTGGAATTTACGGGAAAAGCGGATACCGACAGGAATGCCCGGAAACTGGACGTCCTTCTGATTGTGGACAGGTCGGGGTCAATGACTTACTCCATGGGAGGCTCTAAGGAAACAAACTATAAGAACAGTCGCTGGTACAATGCCAAGCTGGCCATTCAGCAGCTGATCGATACACTGGAACAGAATGATGGACTGGATGTTCGTTACAGCATTGTGACATACAGTGGAAGTGAAGATGATGGAACCTGGAATGACGCAAGCATAGCTGTAGAATGGAACGGGGCGAAGAATTTTAAAATAAGTGGAAATCTGACAAATCCACAGGATCAGTACAGCGCCGGAGGCGGTAAGCTGGATTATAAACCCTCCGGTGGAACGAACTATCAGGCAGGACTCCGTACGGGGGCGGAACAACTGGCAAAAGCCCGTTCAGACGCGGAAAAGGCAGTACTGTTTCTGTCGGATGGAAAACCAACGTTTTATTATAATAGTGACGGAGATACTGTGGGAGCCGGAGATGAAGATGCAGATGAAGATTGGTGGGGAAATAAGTATAACTGGGGCAGCTGTTCCGGCGCTGCCTACACCCAGGCAGACAAAATGACCGGCATCAACTATTTCTACACCATTGGTATCGGAAAAGACGAGCAGGCAATCAATCCGGCTACACTAAAAGAATTGAGCGAGCGGATCGAGAAAAAGAATTCCGGCTGTAAAGTCACAGAGAATAACGCGCCATACCTCTGCGGCAGTCTGGAAGAGCTGAAAAATGCATTTTCCGAAATGGCGGGTGAAATTACAAGGCTTTCCTGCAAGAAGGTAAGCGTCACAGATACCCTCAGTGAAAATGTAAATCTGCTGAATAAAGATGGAAAGCCCTTAGTCGATGCGTCAGAGCTTGTATACACACTTTCGGCGGTGAATGCGGAAGGCGGCGAAGAGAGCGTACCGGACGGAACGACAGTCGTTTATAACCCGACGACCCGTGAGCTTCAGCTGAAATTCCCGGATGAATACGAGCTGGGCGATGGCTGGACCTATAAAATCACGGTTCACATCGCGCCGTCGGAGCTGGCCTACAGCAAATATTTTGAGGCAGACGAGACTTACCCGGATAAAGCAGATGCGGATACGGGAACCCATGCAAACGGCAAAGGCTTTTACTCCAATGTGAAAGACAGCGCAAAGCTGATTTATACCTGGAACGATACGGTTCCGGGAGAAGAGAAGTTCCCGATGCCCGTGGTGAAGCTGGACGGCGTAGATATCCCGGTGCCGACAGGCCTTGATTTCGGCGGATGGCTGGGAAGCGGCGTGTGGGCAGTACTGTTTGGCGCAGCGGCTATGGCGGCTTTTGCATATCTGGCAGGCTGGAGACGGAAAAACGATGGAACGCGATAAGGCCGAAGTGAAATATTTCCTGGTCCGGCTGGGCGTGATGCTTGTGGTCTTCTGGCTGCTGTTCGGCGTGGTTTTCGGCGTGACGGCCATGAAAGACAATTCCATGAGCCCGAAGCTGGAGTCGGGCGATCTGGTGCTGTACTATCGTCTGGGGAAAAAGCTGAACGATCGCTCGGTGATTGTATTTTGCAAGGAGGGCAGGCAGTATGTGGGCCGTATTGTAGCCCGTGGCGGGGACACCGTGGAGGTGGCCGGAGAGGATGGACTTTACATCAATGGTTATCAGGTTCTGGAAACTGACATTTATTACCGGACGCCGGTATATGATGGAAAGGTGGACTATCCGGTGACACTGAAAGAGGACGAGGTCTTTGTGCTCTGCGATTACCGGGAGGGGGCTTTAGACAGCCGGTATTTCGGGCCGGTGAAACACTCTGAGATAAAGGGGACTGTTATTACAGCAGTCCGCAGATCGGAACTATGAGAACTATAAAATGAGGCAGGAAAGAGAGAGGGAACGAGATGAAATTTCAGAGAATCGCAGGCAGACTGGCAGCAGGAATGATGACAGGAGCAGTGCTTCTGACTACATTTGGCGGAAATGCACTGGCAGCGACGGAGGTAACGCCTTTGCAGGAGATGAAATATAAAAAGATTGTGACCACAGATGGGCATACGTACGCTCCGGATACGAGTTTTTCCTTTACGCTGACGCCGGTGGATCACAGCAAAGATACGACGCAGGCAACCTTTGCGGATAATGTGGTTCTATCCGGCGTAGAGGGTGGTCTGACTATGGAAAAGGGAACCATTACATTTGCGCCGTCCGGGACAGCGCCTGCAGCATCCTATGAAGGCAGCGATAATATCAAATGGGATATTACAAAATTTACGAGACCGGGCGTCTATCATTATCAGGCGAGGGAAATGGCCGGAAATTACGAGGGTATCGTTTATGACGGAACGGTTTATGATGTCTATGTCTTTGTCCTAAAGGATGATACCGGCAGCCTGTATGTAAAAAATATCCTCTGCACAAAGCCGGTGACGGATAAAGAGGGGAATACCAGGGACACGAAATCTGACCTGATTTTCACCAATGATTACGGAAAGGAGCATGACACAACGCACGATATCACCATCATCAAAAAAGTTACCGGAAATATGGGCGAGACAAATAAAGACTTCAGGTTCCATGTAAAAGTGAAAGGCGCAGACGGTGAATGGTATAAGGTTGTCATCACAGATAAAGAGGGTGGAAGAGTAACGGAGACACATCTGGAGAACAATGTGGAAGCGGAGTATACCATCAAGGATACCGGCTCCATCCATATCTATGGCCTGACTGCCGGTGATACCTACACGGTAAACGAGCAGGATTATAC
>CAKROP010000145.1 GCA_934373375.1 uncultured Anaerosacchariphilus sp. | reverse complement strand
GCCTGACTCCGGGAGACGGCCCGTCAGGCGGCTACACGGATAAGGACTGGTTCCACAATAACGCATTGTGGTATGACAAAAACACGAATTCTATCACCTTGTCCGGCCGGCACACGGACAGTATTATCAACATCGATTATGAGACGGGCGAGTTGAACTGGATTTTAGGCGATCCGGAGACCTGGCCGGAAGAAAAGCTGAAATATTTTTTTAAGCCTGTTGGTGAGGGAGATTTCGACTGGCCCTATGAGCAGCATGCCTGCCTTGTGACGCCGAACGGTGACATCATGTGTTTTGACAACGGTCATTACCGTTCCAAGATTCGGGAGAAGTTTCTGTTGAATAAAGATAACTTTTCCAGAGGCGTTCTTTACCGTATCAACCGCGAAGAGATGACCATTGAGCAGCGTTGGCAGTACGGCAAGGAACTGGGCGAGGAATTTTTCTCTTCTTATATTGGAAATGTGGAATTTTATGATGAAGGACATTATCTGGTACATTCCGGTGGAATTCAGTATTACGGTGAACATGCTTCTGAAAAGCCGGCGGCGCTGATGCAGGGAGATCCCAACGTCCGGGCGGAGAGTATTACCGTAGAAGTTCTGGATAACAAGGTCATTATGGAACTGAAGATAGAAGGCAATTTTTACCGCGCGGAAAAGCTTCCGTTATATCATGATCAGGAGAATCTTCCTCTGGGCGAGGGAGAGCGTGTAGGTGAGATGGGTGTGACTCCCGAGTTCGACACCCTGATTCCTATGGAACCCAGCGGAGAGCTGCTCCCTTATCGGTATGAGGCAAGCTTTACCGAGGAAGAGGACAGGTTTACCTTCAAGGCTATTTTCGAAGGCGGCCAGCTGGTTATGCTGATGCTGGAGAAGCCGAACAGTGATGAACAGCACGGATATTTTATTTCCACCTCTAAAAATAAGTTTACAGCTTTGTGTTGCGGAACATTTATTGAGAAGGACCCAAGAAATATAACACTCAGTGTAAATAAGGCGGGCCTGCATGGTGATTTTGATGTGCGGGTAATTGTAGACGATCAGAAATTTGAAACCGGAATTCAGATTCATTGTCCGTAGAGAATGGGAAGGCGAAAAGTATGAAAACGTATGATTTGATTATTGTAGGAAGTGGTCCGGCAGGCATGACAGCATCTATTTACGCAGCAAGAGCAAATTTGTCTGTACTGATGCTGGATAAGCTGGCGCCCGGAGGACAGATTGTAAACACCAATGAGATTCAGAACTACACAGGAATGGGTACGATCAATGGTGCGGAGCTGGCGATTCAGATGTATCAACATACGCAGGAATTGAATGTGGAGTTTGATTATCGGACCGTGGAAGAAGTGAAGGAAGAAAACGGCCTGAAACTGGTATGTTGTAAAGAGGACGGTGCTGTTTATGCGGCTCGCACGGTGATTCTGGCTACCGGAACCAGACCCAGAACCTTGGGCGTAGAAAATGAGAAAAAATATGCAGGCAATGGAATCAGCTGGTGTGCCATTTGCGACGGAGCTGCCTGCAGGGGACAGGATGTAGTGGTGATAGGCGGCGGAAATTCAGCTGTGGAGGAATCTATTTATCTGGCGGAAATCGTAAAGTCACTGACTATTGTAACCATGTTTGATCTGACAGCAGATCCAATGGCCTGTGACAAATTAAGAGCCATGGATCATGTGACTATTTATCCTTATCAGGATGTGCTTGAGTTTTATGGGGATAAGAAGCTTCAGGGAATTCATTTCAAGTCAACGAAGGATGACGGAACGGAGCGGCGTCTGGATTGTGATAAGGTATTTGAATATATCGGTCTGACGCCGACTACCGAATGTTTTCAGTCGCTGGGTGTACTGAATAAGATGGGATATGTGGAGGTTGACGAGCACATGGCAACAAAGATTCCGGGAGTTTTCGGAGCCGGCGATTGTGTAACCAAAAACCTGCGCCAGGTAATTACGGCCTGCGCCGACGGAGCCATCGCAGCCCAGAGCGCAGCGCATTATATCCAGAGTACATTCAAGAGATAAGCGAGGAGGAAAAATATGTTAAAAGAAGTAACCGAAAAAGAATTTCGAGAGCTGGTAAACCAGGGGCTTGTTCTGGCAGATTTTTTCTCCAGTACCTGTGGTCCCTGTAAAATGCTTTCCTTTGTGTTGGCAGATGTGGACAAGACTTGCGGGGATAAGGCTACGATTCTGAAAGTGGATTTTGATAAGAATAAAGAGCTGGTAGAGGAATATGAAGTATCCGGTTATCCGACTCTGATTCTTATGAAGGACGGAAAAGAACTCAAGCGTCTTTCCGGTCTGCAGCAAAAGCCTTTGATTGTAAAAATGTTGGAAGAGCAGATGTGAAAAATTAGATAAGAAGAAGTAAACGGCAGGGAAAATTCTCTGCCGTTTTTTGCAACTTTTCGAGTATAAATGCAGTATATCAAAGATTTGGACTATCTGCTATAATAGATAACGAAATGATACCGGATTTTCCAGGCCTTCTAACAGGAGCGTACATTGTGGAAATCAGAAACAGAATGTTGAAAGATAGATTCTGTTTAACAGAAAATGTGGATAAATGGTATGTATTCAGAATGTATAAATCAGATAAGATAAGAAAAGGAAAAGAACATGTCTCATATCATAGAAATCAGTAATTTTGATGCGCCGGAGCTGGATATCTACGCGCGGACCAGCGAAAATCAGTTAGTCAACCGGGCAAACCCGAAGGAAGGAATGTTTATCGCGGAAAGCCCCAGAGTCATCGAACGGGCGCTGGATGCAGGGTATGAGCCGGTATCCTGTCTGGTGGAAAAACGACAGCTTGAGGGCGAAGCAAAAGAAATCCTTAAGCGGCTGGGCGACATTCCTGTATACACAGCGGAAATGGAGGTTCTGGCGCAGCTTACGGGCTTTAAGCTGACCCGGGGAATGCTCTGTGCCATGTACCGGAAAGCCCTTCCGTCTGTGCGGGAGGTGTGCGGGAACGCCCGGCGTATCGCCATTCTGGAAAATGTGGTAAATCCGACGAATGTGGGCGCTATTTTCCGTTCCGCGGCTGCCCTTCATATGGATGCGGTGCTTCTGACCTTCGATTGCAGCAATCCCCTTTACCGCCGGGCGGTCCGGGTCAGTATGGGAACCGTATTTCAGATTCCCTGGACCTTTTTCGACAAAGAGGAGTGGCCGGAAAAAGGAATCGGACGGTTGCGGGAGCTTGGCTTTAAAACCGCAGCCCTGGCTTTGAAGGACGATTCGGTCAGTATCGATGATCCGGATCTGATGAGTGAGGAAAAGCTGGCGCTGATTCTGGGAACCGAGGGGGACGGCCTGGCTGCTTCCACCATTGCGGACTGCGATTATACGGTAAAAATTCCCATGTCCCACGGGGTAGATTCCCTGAATGTGGCGGCGGCCAGCGCGGTTGCGTTCTGGCAGGTGGGGCAGAAAAACAGATAAAGATCGAACATTTGTTCTTGAAAATAAGATGAGGCTGTTTTATAATAAGGACAAGAATAATAAGGAACAATAAGAAGAGCGACACCGGAATTGTTTGGAGGTGTTTGGGAAAATGGAAAAAGAACATTGCTATGTGGCGATTGATTTAAAATCCTTCTATGCCTCTGTGGAATGTCGGGAACGGGGACTGGATCCGCTGACGACAAATCTGGTGGTGGCAGATCCGGAGCGGACGGAAAAAACTATCTGTCTGGCAGTGACGCCTGCGCTGAGGGCTTACGGGATCTCTGGCCGGGCCAGGCTTTTCGAGGTAGTAGAGAGAGTACGTGCGGTCAATGCGGAACGGCTTCGGCGGGCGCCGGGAGGAAGGTTTACAGGCTCGTCCTCCGATGCGGCAGAGCTGGCGTCACATCCGGAATACGCGCTGGATTACATTGTGGCGACGCCCCGTATGGCGTATTATCTGGAATACAGCTCACAGATATATGAGATATATCTGAACTATATTGCGCCGGAGGATATGCATGTCTATTCCATCGACGAGGTCTTCATGGATGTGAGTACCTATCTGCATACCTACCGGAAGACGCCCCGGGAGCTGGCCACAGAGATGATTCGTTCCGTTTACCGGGAGACAGGTATTACAGCTACAGCCGGGATCGGAACGAATCTGTATCTGTGCAAGATAGCAATGGATATCCTGGCCAAGCATGCCAGGCCGGATGCAGACGGAATCCGGATTGCGGAGCTGGATGAAAGGTCCTATCGGCAGAAGCTCTGGACGCACCGGCCGCTGACGGATTTCTGGCGGGTGGGTCCCGGATATGCCAGAAAGCTTCAGGAGCAGGGCATGTATACCATGGGCGATATCGCCCGCTGTTCCATAGGAAAGCCAGACGATTACTACAGCGAAGAGCTTCTTTATAAAATGTTCGGCGTCAATGCGGAGCTTCTGATCGATCACGCCTGGGGCTGGGAGCCCTGTACGATTCCCGAGATCAAGGCCTATAAGCCCGAAAGTAACAGCATCGTCTCCGGTCAGGTGCTGCAGTACCCTTATGAATATGAAAAAGCCCGGATGGTGGTCAGGGAGATGACCGATTTGCTGGCGCTGGATCTGGTGGATAAGGGACTGGTGACCGATCAGCTGGTGCTGACGGTTGGATACGATATAGAGAATCTGACGGATCCGGAGCGCCGGAACAGATATCGTGGCGAAGTGACAGTAGACCGCTATGGCCGCCGGGTTCCAAAGCACGCCCACGGCACGGCCAATCTGGAGAGGCAGACAGCTTCGTCCAGTATCCTGATCCAGGCAATTCTGGATTTGTGTGATCGTATCCTTAATAAGGAGCTGCTGGTACGCCGCATCACCGTCACGGCCAATCACCTGATACAGGAAGAAAAAGTGCAGAAAAAAGAGAGCTATGAGCAGTTGAGCCTTTTTACCGATTATGCGGCAGAGAACAAGGAAAAAGAGCAGGAAGAGGCGATGCTGGAGAAGGAGAAGCGCTTACAGCAGGCCATGCTGGATATTAAGAAAAAGTACGGGAAAAATGCGATTCTGAAGGGATCAAATCTGCAGGAAGGCGCGACGGCGCAGCACCGGAACAGCCAGATCGGCGGACACCGGGCTTAACAAACAGAGTCTGCCTGCTTTGCAGAAAATCATAGAAAGAAGGGAGTTTGATTTTATGGAAAAATCAGATTCTTACGAAGATATCATACATTTACCGCACCATCAGTCCACGGTACATCCACAGATGCCCCGCGCCGATCGTGCGGCCCAGTTCGCCCCATTTGCGGCTCTCACCGGCCATGAGACGGCTATCCGCAAGACCGCAGAGCGCGTGGAACAGGAGCGGGACAGCCGGGAGACGGAGCCGGTGTGGGAGACGTAAAAGAAATAGAGTTATGATTCACAGACACGATTCGGCAGGGTATCTTACTGAAAATAATGAATTAAGCAGTCTTAAAATGCAGATTCCGAATCATCCGGTAATACACCGGAATCAGCAGTCCGCAGGCCCCGGCCCAGGCCAGAGGACTGGCCAGACAGACGCCCATATAGCCAATGACTGCCGTAAGGCCGATAGTAGCGGCCAGACGCATGACGAGCTCTATCATACAGGCGGCAAAGGGAGCGGTACTGTTCTGCATGCTCTGGATACTGGTCCGATAGACAGCCAGAAGTCCCAGCAGCCAGTAAAAGGGAGCTACGGTCAGCAGGTAGCCGTTGGCGTAGGAGAAGATTTCATCACTGGGATTTGCGATAAAAAGTGTTACGATGGGATGGCGCAGCAGAATAATCCCGGCGCACATCAGGAGATTCAGAGCCTCCGTCTGGAGCAGAGAAGCCCGGACGCCTGCCAGAATTCTGTCCTTTTTACCGGCTCCATAGTTTTGGGCCACATAGTTGGAGATAGCGGTCATCATGGCGTTGTTGACCAGAACGGATACCTGATCGGCCTTGGTGGCGGCTGTATAACCGGC
>CAKROP010000144.1 GCA_934373375.1 uncultured Anaerosacchariphilus sp. | reverse complement strand
GCCTCATTTATCTTATCAAGTACAGCTTCAACAATCTGTTCATCTGCCAGTAAATCAGGTACTTTATCATGCTCTGTAACATATTTTTTGTATTCCTCAAACACCCAACCTGTAATCTTATCCTTCTGTTTCATCTTGAGATTACTAAATGTCTTATTCATCTGTAAAAGCTGACCATCTATCCTTTTATGTATTTTTGTCTTTTTACTTTTTGCCAAATTTCTCCCACCTTTATATAATTAACAACTTTTGCTAGTATAGCGCATGTTTCGCATTTATCTTTTCACATTATAACATCTATCATATTTATCCGCATTAAAAAAGGACGCAGGATTTCTCCCTGAAAAAGCTACTAGATACAGAACAAATAAATACTATGGGACTATATAGATTTTTATTTTACTATTCAAGATTTCTGCATAAAAATTTTGTTAATCGCCGTGTCATTTGCTACTCGTTTCTTCTCCCTTTACCGTTCTCTTCTGCTTTCTTTCCGATAAGCCCCCGGCGTCATTCCGCAGGCTTCCCGAAAAACCTTTCCGTAATAGGCTGCGCTGGAGAAGCCGGTCGCCATGGCAATCTCCATTACCGTCTCCTCTGAATCTTTCAGAAGCTTTTTGCTCATCTCAATCCGATATTCCATCAGATACTCGAAGGGCGTCTTCTGCATGCAGGCTTGAAAACAGCGCAGCGCCTCCCGTTTTCCCACTGACGCGGCACCGGCAATTTCCTCCAGGCTCAGCTTATTCGGATAATGATGATGTATAAAGGCCAGCATCTGTACCAGACGCTCCTGTCGGAGAGTCTGAACCGGCCTTTCTCCATAATTGAGAAGCGCAATCTCCTTTCCCAGTAAGAGCCAGATTTCCGAAAACAGATTTCTGGTCTGAAATTCTGTATCCGGCTCATTCTGGAGCCTGGCAGCCGTCCGCAGCTTTGCTAATATTTTCTGCTGATTCTCATTCGTCCCCCGTAATTCCAGAATATCCAGCTTTTTATTCTGCAGCACCGGTTCCAGATATTTTGTTTCAAAAATACTCTTAAAATGTCCGGCCAGGAACGTGCTGTTCAGCAGATGGGAATCGATCTGACAATGATCCTGATTTTCCATACTGCAAAGAACATTGGTATTGATGAAAAATCCCTCTCCCTTTTCAAAGCTCCTCTCCTGACCTGCTGTCAGCAGACGCATACTGCCATCCCGGACATAGACAAATTCTACCTCCTCGTGCCAGTGCCAGGGAATTTTGGTGCTGCCAAGCTCCGCCCGGTGAAGCACATAGGGATATTCCACCGTCAGGCCTTCAATTTCTTCTGCTTGGTACTTGTTGATTTTAATTTCCATTCTTGTCCCATATTTTATACTTTATTTCATTTCTGACGTTATTTTGATAGTTATTGTCCTTATATCTATTTGTTTTAGATATATTTGTTCTTATAATTATAGTATCAAATGACCAGATTGTAAAGAAAAAGGAGGATTCCTATGGAAGCTATCATTATTACCGCCATCTTCGCCGCTGTTATTCTGCTCTGTGTTCTTGAGGAAGGTATGAAAAATGGAAACATCTAAACCCCAAAATAAGGGCTCCCGGAAGCAAAGCTCCGGAAGCCCTTATTCCATACACATTTTATTTCCAATGAATGACCGCTTCCACAGAATCGGTATACTGGTCGTCGCTGATAGCTTTATAGCGGGAGCCGTCATACCAGTCGGTAAAGCCGTTGTCAATCTTGTAGATCTCCCCGGTTTCCGTATCCACAATACGCTCATAACCCAGGGTGGCGTCGCTCTGCTTCTGGCTCATAATATCCTGGCTCATATTGCGGTTTTCCCAAGAGGACATGATGCTGTCGGACATTTCGCTGGCTGCCTGGCTGAGAGACTGGGAGGTAGCCGCACTCTGATTGCTCTGGGACATGGCAAAGCTCTGGAACTCCGACGTATAGGTAAGGCTGCTCAGGCTCTTGCTTAAGGTAGGCTGCCAGTCCTGAAAAGTACCCTTTTCCGCGCTGAGTACTGTCAGATTATAGACGGAATAATACCCCATTCCCGTACCCATGGCAAAGGGTACCACGTCCGCCGTGAACATTCCCTCTCCCTCCGTTCCATTCTGAATAAAATCTGCCCGGAGAATAGCCGGGGAGATAGCGACGCTGCTCATTCCCTGGGTGCTTTCAAAACTCTCTGTTACAGAAAAATCTGCAATGTACGGTGTCTGAATATCCGCATAATCAGCAGTTGCATTCATTGCGTCTGCAAACTGTGGGAATATTTCAAAGACTCCCTGTGTCGATACATTTGTAAGAATGGGATATTTTCCAAACAAATCACTGGAAAGCGCCATCATGGCCCGGGAATTTTCATCCGGAAACATTGGCTCCATTTTCAGCATAAAGAAGATTTGATTCACCGGATTCTCTGGATCAAAAACATGAATCGCGTGAAACATACCGGTGTACATGGCAGAAGATCGCACGGTCCAGCCTTCCGGAATATTCATACTGAATTCCGTACAGCTATAGGGCACCAGATCCTGAGCAGACGCCAGCGGCTCTACTGTCCAGCTTTCCTCGACAGACTGTTCTGACGCCGCTCCTGCTGCCAAAGTCTCCTGCTCCGCCTTGGGAGCGTCCGGGGACGCCAGGCTTCCGGGTCTTGTAAATACCATCTCCGTATCTTCATTGGCTATGGTCAGTACCCCGTCCTCCAGTGTATAGCTGTCGGCCACGCCGTCCGTAGTGATACTGCTCCCGTCCCAGGTCAGCTCATAGACCGAACCGTCATATTCCATGGTTCCGGTTCCATCTTCCAAAAGCGACAGAGTCATGGTGATATCACTGTTATCCAGATCTTCTTTTCCAAGCGTCATGCCACTGTAGCTCATACTGACCAGCTCCCAGTCGCCTGCCGCCGTATCCGCCAGAGCCTGTTCCTCCTTCGTCTTTCCGCCGCAGCTGCTCAGCAAAAGTCCGACCAAAAGCACTGCCAAAAGTCTCTTCACGTATCTCATAGCATTCCCTCCCCTTCCAGTTCGTCCTTCAAAAGCAGTCTTATCCTGTTCCAGCCTTCTGTCTTATAATACCTTTCATTTCGACGCAGATTCCCTGCTTCGAATTCCAGTCTCCAGGCGCTTCCGTCCGCAAAAGTAAAGATCAGCGTATCCCCTGCGTCTGAGGCTCTCTCGTCAGTTTCCTCTCCGATCTCCAGCTTCTTCACCGCTTGCAGACACTCCGCAATTACAGCCCCATCTGTAAGTTCCCATTCCTGGTGGGCTTCCGCATCCTGTATGTAGATCAGCTTCGACGGAGTTCCCATATATTCCACCAGCTCTGCCAGGGAAAGTTCCGGCAGTGTTACTTCGTTTTCAAACACATCGTCCTTCCCTTTTCCATAAGCGTCCACCGTATACCAGGCAGAAGTACCCGTGTGGCTGGTTTCTTCATCGTCCTGTACTATTTCGTAAAGATGAATCGTAAGGGTGCCGTCCCCGTTATCGACGCATTCTGTCTCTGGCGCGAGGAAATTCGCCTCCTTCTGATAATACGCCCGGGCCATAGCCACAAGTTCCCTGTCCTGCCAGGGCGCCAGGCTGTCTGTCTCCGCCTGTTTTTCTCCTGCCGGAGCGCTCCCCGGCTTCCAGTCTGAAGCCATCAGCGTGTATTCCCCAGTTTCCAGGTTATCGGAAGCCCCTCCGGCCAGAAGATCCGTATCTCTCTCCACCTCCATGACAACCCGATCCGGATAAAATGAAAAATCAAATTTCCGGAAAGAAGCGGTCAAATCCACGCCCTGTCCGTCGATCACCTGCTCCACAGAAGCCTTTTCCCCTTCTCCCGGTAAAAGCTTCAGCTCGTAGATATCCTCGGTATACTCCGGTGATCCGGACTGGAAAAAGCAGTGCAGCCGGATCCCGTTTTCTGTCTCCAGGCCATACTTTATATGGCCGCTTCCGTCCTGACAGGCGTAGCCCTGATAGGCCTCATAGGTATCCGCAGCCTCTTTTTGCGCGCTGCAGCCCCACAGCATAACTGCGGCCAGCAGAAGCGCCATTCCTCTAGTCCTCTGTCTCCTTTTCATTCCTTTTCCCCCTGTCGTATCGATAATAAAACTGAACCAATCCGATTCTGGATTTTGTCCCCGTCTTTTCATTGAGACTGGTAAGGTGCCGGTACAGCGCCGCCCGGGATATCATCAGTTCCTCTGCTATGTCCTGGACATTTTCATCTGATACCAGCAAAACCTTCAGCACCTCTCTTTCCCGTTCCGTCAGCGAATAGCTGTCGGCAAAGATCCGCAGCCGTTCCTCCTCGCTTCTCTGATCGGATTCCTTCTCACCGGCTTCCTTTTTCCTTTCTCCCGGACGGATTGCGCCGGAATAAAGAAAAAACAAGATAGAAATCAATACAAGCAATCCAAGCAGAATACTGTCTTTTACAACCGGACTTCCCGACTTCAGAAGAAGCAGGGACAGGGAGCCGGTACCAAAGGCGCAGATGTTATTGACGGCTCTGCCCAGTCCCGCCCAGAGTCTCGGACATTTCATCCGGGCAGAAAGCCGCATAAAGCTGCTTGTAAAGAATATCACAAAGAACCCGGCGGACAGATAAAACACAGCCAGTCCGGCACGGAAGGAGCCTCCGTTTTCCAGCACCACGATACAAAGAACCGACAGCACCGTCACACAGTACATGAAAAGATTCACATATCGGTGTTCCCGGCTGTCAAACAGAATACCCGCCAGGAGTCCGCTTCCTGCCAGAAGAAGCCGCGGCCATTGTCCCACGTCCCCTCTGCCTGCCACGTGTACCAGCGTCACCGCTGCATCCAGTGCAGAAAAAATGCAGGTAATCAGCGCCACGACCAGAATCAGCCAGAGCCCCGCCCTTCCGGCGTTCTCCGGCGCAGCTTCTCCAGGAATTTCTGCCATTTCCGGTTCCCCGGCCTCCACATTCAGAAGCAGTACCGAGAAGATGGCTGCGGAAACAGCCAGAACTACCGATTCGACCATATCGTTTTTCACCAGGTTATTATTCAAAAACTGAAGAAAAATTCCGGCTGCATAGGAGATACCGACTGTCCTGGCCAGCCGCTCCTGCTCCGCCCTCTGCGCCAGCCAGTAGTGTACTGCGCTCCCGGCCATTCCCATCAGAATGAAACAAAGGCAGCCAGCCGTCACAATCGCCCTGTAAGAGGTGTGCTGCCAGATCACGAAAATACAAATCACACCGGCCAGGGCTCCTGCAAATACCAGAATCTGCCGAAGCTTTTCCTTTACTTTTCCATAGGAAGCCATCGCAGGACAAAGGAGAAATCCCAGAACGCTGGCTCCCAATACATAGCTCTGGGCCGTCACCACCTGCTCCGGTCCTGTAACCAGAGCCGCCATATTGTCGAACTGATATTCGATTCCCAGAAAAATAAAATTGAAAAAGGCCAGCGCCAGCATAAGTGTGAGCACATTTCCATCTATCTTTCGTAGCTTCATCTATTTTCACTCCGTTTGTATCTGTCTTTGATAATTTTATTATAAACAAAAGTCTCACTTCCACAAGGTGACATTCGTCTCAAACTGTTCTTTTTCTTCAAAAGGCTCTTTTTTCTCTTCTGTCCTCTTTTCTGCCTGTGTTAGACTGAAGACAACCGTATCATATCAAAGGATAAAAACCATCGAAGGAGAGTCCTTCTATGGAATATCAGTTAGCTCCTATGCCGATGGCTTGATCTTCCCCAGCATGCCCGGCGGCGGATTATCGGTATCGTCTCACGCCTTCTTCCGGGTTCCCTTTCTGAACCGGAACTCTATCCGGTCTCCGAGTTGTGCGGTCACAGCTATAAAAATAAGAGAAGCTGCCGCAGCCTCCCTTATCAGATTTCCTGTAACTTATTTTTGATGTTTTTACTATAGCAGGAGAAAGACTTTTTCGGGATAAAGAAGCCACTCATATCCGTATGCT